>CAYUIN010000414.1:0-3169 GCA_964444695.1 uncultured Desulfocurvus sp. | reverse complement strand
CCCCCGCGTCCATGCAGGACGCGGGGGCCGGTTCGTTTCGGCGCCGGGCCGGGCGCGGCTCAGTCCTTGTCCTTCTTGTTCTTGTGCCGGATGTACCACTCCTGGTCGCCGTACATGGCCTCGGCGCAGTCCGGGCACAGGCCGTGGCTGAAGGCGGCCTCGGAATGGGCCTCGATGTAGGACTCGATGTTGTTCCAGTAGCCGCTGTCGTCGCGGATCTTCTTGCAGCGCGCGCAGATGGGCAGCAGGCCGCTCAAGGTCTTCACGTCCTCCAGGGCCTGTTGGAGCTGGCCGATGAGGGCGTCGCGGTCGTCCCGGGCCTTCTTCAGGTCCGCCACGCTGCGGGACAGGGCGTCCTGGGCGCGGCGGCGCTGCTCGATCTCCTCGTTCAGGCTGACGGTCCGCTCGTCGATGCGTTGTTGCAGCTCGTCGGTGTGCAGCAAGAGCCGCGTGGCCAGGGGCTTGGTCATCAGCCACAGCCCGGCCAGGCAGGCCAGGTAGATCAGCAGCGACAGGCCAAGGACGTTGCGCAGCCGCTGGTGCAGGGTGCTGTAGAGCTCGTCCTTTTCCTGGAGCACGGCCAGGCCCCAGCCCAGGGCGCCGACCCGCTGGAAGGCCAGCACGTGCTTGGCGCAGCTGTCGTCCAGGTCCTGCCCGGACTCCATGGCCCGGGCGAAATAGGCGGTCAGTTCCCGCTCCCTGGGATCCTGCGGCCCGTCGCCCCCGGCGCGGAAGATGACCCGGGTCCCGTCCTGGTCCGGATAGCCCAGGATGATCGCGCTCTTGGCGCCCAGGCCCGAGGTGTTGGCCACGATCTCGGCGACCTTGTCCAGGTTGAAGAGCACCTCGTCCGTGCCCAGGAAGCGGTCCGTCCCGCTGAAGATGGGCGCGCGGAACACGGCGACCATGGCGCCGCCCAGCTCAAAGGGGCGGGACATGGCGGCCTGGCGCGGATCGACCCGTTCCAGCCCCGGCGGCACCGGGGGCAGGCCGTCCCCGCAGCAGGACACGGTGGCGCCGTCGTTGGCCGTGCGCCGGATGCCGAGAATCTCTGCGGACAGGCGCATGGCGTCGCGCAGCTTGGGCTGGGTGAAGGCCGTCAGCTGCTCGATCGCAAGGTCCCCGTGGTCGTAGCGTTCCAGTTCCTGGCGGATCCTGGTGCGGCTGGTGATCTGGTAGCTCAGGTCCGCCACGCGGCGGCTCCATTCGTCCAGGGCGATGGCCTTGAGCTTGATGGCTTCGAGGATGATGGTGTTGTCCGCGTCCTTGAGCCTGTCGTAGATGGGCAGGGACACGGTGCCCAGCAGCGCCAGGCAGAAGACCAGCATGGACGCCGCGGCGTAGCCGAAGACCTTGCGCCGCAGGGCGACGGGGGAGATGGGTTCGCGGTTCATTGGTTCGCCAGGGTCCGGTCTGGGCTGCCGGTCGGGATGCGCCTTGCCCGGCGCTGCGCGGCCCGACCGGTCCCGCTACGGTGTTCCGGGAATAGTGCCCTAATTCCGCCGCGCTGCACAATCGAATTTTCCCCGGGATTCGCCAGGAAATCCTTCCCGGGCCTAATCAATCGCGGCGCGGCGGCCGATGAGACGAGGTGCCGAGCCGCGCGGGGCGCCAAAAAATTGTACGGCGGCGAAAAAATTTCTAGAACTTCTCTCGACATTGTGTCAGAGGATTGACAGCGAGAACATGTTTCCTACTGTCATGAACGCGACCCGCGTGCGTTCCGGGACCTTGAGGGAGAACCGATGGATCTCAACACCTGCGGCATCATAGGGCGCAGCCCGGCGCTTCTGGAGGTCTTCAAGATCCTGGCCAAGGTGGCGCCCACGGAAAGCACCGTGCTCGTCACCGGCGAGTCCGGGACCGGCAAGGAGCTGCTGGTGCGCGCCCTGCACGCCAACTCCAAACGGGCGGACAAGCCCTTCGTGCCCATCAACTGCGGGGCCATCCCGCGCGAGCTGCTGGAATCGGAGCTGTTCGGCCACGAGAAGGGCGCCTTCACCCATGCCATCCGCTCCCGCCCGGGCCGCTTCGAGCTGGCCGACGGCGGGACGATCTTCCTGGACGAGATCGGCGAGCTGGACCTTTCGCTACAGGTCAAGATCCTGCGCGTGTTGCAGGAAAAGGAGTTCGAGCGCGTGGGCGGCACGGGCACCAAGAAGGTGGACGTGCGCGTGGTGGCGGCCACCAACAGGGACCTGGAGCTGGAAGTGGAGCGCGGCCTGTTCCGCGAGGACCTCTTCTACCGCCTGAACGTGATCCCCATGCACCTGCCCCCGCTGCGCGAGCGCGGGGACGACGTGATGCTCCTGGCCGACCATTTCATGAAGGGCTTTTGCCGGGACAAGGAGCGCGGCTCCCTGCGCCTGGGCCCCGAGGCGCGGGACATGCTCCTGCGCTACGCCTGGCCGGGCAACGTGCGCGAGCTGGAAAACATCATGGAGCGGCTGTCCATCCTCTGCGACGCGGAAATCGTCGCGGCCGACGACCTGCCCTCCAAGATCTGGAAGAACCTGGGCCAGGAAAAGGCCCGGCCCCAGGTGGTGGTCCAGGCCGGGTTCTCCTGGCCCACGGTGCGCGACCTGGAGGACCAGGGCATGGACCTCAAGGTCTTCCTGGACGAGGTGGAGGACAAGCTGCTGCGCGAGGCCCTGGAGATGGCCGAGGGCGTGAAGAACCGCGCCGCCGAGATCCTGGGCATCAAACGCACCACGCTCATCGAGAAGCTGAAGAAGAAGAAGATCGCCTAGTCCCGGGGAGCCGTGGCCCGGGGCGCGGCGCCGCCGCCCGGCGGATGCCGTATATTGCACGGATATTGCAGGATTTGCCGCAGAGAACATGACCGCACGTTCCGCCTGCAGGCTCGCCTGCCTCTTGATCCTGACGGGGCTTTTCGCACTCGTCCTGACCGCTCCCGCCGGCGCGGTGGTCTATTCCTTCGGCCGCCACACGGACAAGGAGCGCGTCGTCTTCGAATTCCCGGCCTTGCCGCAGGGCTACGCCCTGGAACGCAGCGGCTCGCGCGAGCTGACCCTGAGCCTGCCCCGGGGCGGGCTGGGCGGCGCGGGCCGGGTGCCGGATTTCGGCGGCTCGCGCCTGGTCTCCGGCCTCGCGGCGGCGGACGACGCGGTGCGCATCCAGCTGCGCACGGACGCCGTGGGCTTCGTCT
>CAYUIN010000413.1:0-3184 GCA_964444695.1 uncultured Desulfocurvus sp. | reverse complement strand
GCGGCCCAAAATAGGGATTCTTAAGGGGATTATCCCCTTGAGCGGGGTCCGGGGCGGAGCCCCGGCCGCCGGAGGCATTCGCGCCCGGCCCATGCCCCCACCCTTCGCCCGTGCCGCGCGACCGTCCGGCGGCGGCGCCTAGCCGGGGCGCAGCCAGGTGTGGATGTAGGTGGCGGTGTCGAATTTGCGGCGGCAGCCGGAGGTGGTCATGGTGCGGACGGTGCCCAGGACGGGGCGTTCGGGCCAGGGGCGGTCGTGGAGACCGGCGATGGACCATTGGCAGCCGACGTAGCCGTTGGGGTCGCGGCCGTCGAGCTGGTAGCGGTCGTTGAGGGCCACGGCCGTGGCCAGGGCCTGTTCGGGCGTGGCGGACCAGTGCAGGATCTTCTTGGCCCAGAACATGCGCAGGTAGCCGTGGATGGCGCCGGAGGCCAGCAGTTGCGTCTGGGCGGCGTTCCAGAGCTCGGAGTGGGTGCGGGCGTTTTCGAACTGCTCGTGCGCGTAGAGGTACGGGCGGGGGTCCTGGCGATGCTTGTCCAGGGTCTTGCGGGCCCAGTCCGGGGCGCCTTCCAGGCTGTCGTAGTGCGGGTTGTGGTGGCAGTAGTTGTCCGACAGCTCGCGACGCACGACAAGTTCTTCCAGGAATTGCTGCTGGTTGTCGTCCGGCCTTGCGGCGGCGGCGGCCAGGGCGGCGCGTTGCGGCGCCAGCTGCCCGAAGTGGAAATAGGGGGACAGGCCGGAGGTGGCGTCGGCGTTCGGGTCGTTGCGCAGGGTGTAGCGGGGCAGTCGCTGGGCGATGAAGTCGTCCAGGGCCTCGGCGGCGGCGGTTTCGCCCGGGGGCGTGTCCACGGGCGGCACGGCGGGATCGGGCGCCAGGGAGCGCAGGGCCGCGTCCCAGTCCGGCGCGGGCAGCGGCGGCGCGGCGGCCTGCTGCGGCGCAAGCTCCGGAAACTCCTCCAGGAACCCGGGCAGCAGCCGGTGGATCTTCGGCCGGATGGTCCGCGCGGCGTATTCCTGTTTGTCGGACGTTTTGCGACACGGAACGATGTTGTGCCCGTCAACTTCCAGCAGCGGGCAGTCCAGGGCGCGGGCGGCCTCGGCCTGCCAGGCGCGTTTGACGCGCAGCGGGTCGAAGTCCGTGACCACGGCGCCCGCGCCGAGCTGTGCAGCCAGCCGCGCGATCTCCGCCCCCGGCTCGCCCCGCAGCAGCACCAGCGGGAGGCCCCGTTCGGCCAGGCGCGCCCCGGTCTCGCGCAGGCCGCGCAGCATGAAATCGTAGTGCCGCAGCATGGCCCCCGGGAATGCCGGGGCCAGGCAGAAGGCCACCACCAGCGGCCGCGCCGCCCCCGCCAGCTCCCGGGCGTGCAGCAGACCCCAGTTGTCCTGCGCCCGCTGCTCGCGGCTCATCCAGTAGATCACCGGCCCGCCCCGGTCCGGGGCCTGGCGCAACACGTGAATCCGCTCCGGGTGCACCGTCATCGTCCGTCCTCCCCGCCCGCTCCCCCGCCCCGGGGCAGCACGCAGCGCGCCGCCCGCGCAGGCAGCGGCCTCGGCCCGTCCAGCACCGTGCAGCCCGCGCTGCCCGCCAGGGTCCGGGCCATGCCCTTGAACACCAGGGCATGCAGCGGATACACCGCCCACCAATACAACAGCCCCGCCACCCCGCGCGGCAAGAACCGCGCGACCATGGTCAGCTCCGTCGCGTCGCCGCCCGGCGTCTCCTCCAACCGAAATTCCAACAGCGCCTCGCCCGGCAGCCGCATCTCCGCCAGCAAGACCAGCCGCTCCGGCGGCTGCACCGCCATCACCCGCCAGAAATCGAGCGCGTCCCCCACCGCCAGTCGCGCCGGGTCCCGCCGACCGCGCCGCAGGCCCACCCCGCCCACAAGCTTGTCCAGCCAGCCCCGCAGCTGCCACAACACATTGTACCCATACCAGCCCGTCTCGCCGCCGATGGCCGTGACCCGGTCCCACAACTCCTCCGGACAGCCGCCCAGGCGGATCGTGTACGCGCTGGCGAACACCGTCCCGCCCGCATACGGCGCGTCGCCCTCCGCCACCCACTCCGGCATCCGCACCTCGCCCGCGTCCGTCCAGCTCGTATCCACCACATGCTGCCGCACCTTGTCCAACGCCCGCCGGATCGCCGTCCGGCAGTCCGTCAGCGCCCGCGGCATCAGCTCCCGAATCCGGTGCTCCTTGCACACCACCCGGTTGCGCAACCCCAACACCAGCGGCCGCGCCAAGGCCACCGGAATCGGCGACACGAACCCCAGCCACAACGACGACAAACGCGGCGTCAACATCGGCACCGGAATGATCAGCCGCCGCCTGAGCCCCGCCTCCTGCTGATACATCCGGAACAACCGCTCGTACGTCTCGATGTACGGACCGCCGATGTCGAACCCGTCCCCCGCCGTGCGCGGCTCGTCCAGACAGCCCACAAGATAGAACAACACGTCCCGGATGCTGATCGGCTGCGTCTCCGTGCGCACCCACTTCGGCGTCAGCATCACCGGCAGCCGGTCCACAATGTAGCGCATGATCTCGAACGACGCGCTCCCCGAACCCACGATGATCCCCGCCCGAAACACCGTCGCCGGAACCGAACCCGACGCCAATATCTCCCCCACCTCCGCCCGAGACCGCAAATGCCGACTCGGCTGCGGACCGTCCGGCAACAAGCCCCCCAAATACACCACCCGCACAAGCCCCGCCCGCTCCGACTCCCGCACCATGTTCCGCGCCGCCTCCCGGTCCCGCGCCGCATAATCGTGCGTCCCCTCCATGGAATGCACCAGGTAAAACGCCGCCGCACACCCCGAAAGCGCCCGCGACAACGACCCCGGATCCAACAGGTCCGCCGCCGCCACCTCGCACCGCGCATGCGACGCAAACGCCCGGCAACGCAGCTTCTCCTCCGAACGGCCCACCGCCCGCACCCGCCAGCCCGCCTCCAATAACGCAGGCACCAACCGGCCACCCACATAGCCAGTCGCTCCCAAGACGCAGATCACCGACCGCTCACGGTCCAGAACAAGACGCTCCGACATGAACACGATGTACCACAGCCAGGCAGGGCAGGGCCAGAGGCGAGGGGGAGAAGGGTGGTGAGGCGGGGGGAAAGCCCGGCGTGAGGATGTTTGCCTCCGGGCCTTCAGCCGTTAGGCGAGTCCCCGAGCCT
>CAYUIN010000412.1:2495-3187 GCA_964444695.1 uncultured Desulfocurvus sp. | reverse complement strand
AAACGAAAGGGCCTTCCCGCCGCATGGCGGGAAGGCCCTTTCGTTTTGCCCGGCCGGGGCTCAGCCCGCGTCGCCCTCCTCGGCCGCGCGCAGGGGCAGGTGCAGGACGAAGCTCGTCCCGCGCCCCGGCTCCGTCTGCACCGTGAAGCGCCCGCCGTGCTTGGAGACCACGATGAAATAGGACACCGAAAGGCCCAGGCCCGTGCCCTCCCCGGCGCTCTTGGTGGTGAAGAAGGGCTCGAACACGCGCCGCCGCGTGGCCTCGTCCATGCCCGGCCCGTTGTCCCGGACCTCCACCCGGACCATGCCGCCCTCGGGATGCACGGCCAAGGTGATGACCGGGTCCTCGGTCCCGGCCCGGAACATGGCCTGGGCGGCGTTCTTGAGCAGGTTGAAGACCACCTGCTCGATCTCCACCGCCGAACACCACACCGGGGCGGGCCCCTCGCAGAATTCGCGCTCGATGCGCACCCGGCGGAAATCGTACTTCTTCTTGAGGTCGTAATCCTTGCCCGCCAGCTCCACGGTCTTGTCCACCAGTTCGCGCATGTCCACGCGCGAGCGCGTGGCGTCGCTGCGGCGCGAGAACTCCAGCATGTTCCGCACGATGCCCGCCGCCCGCTCGCCGGCCTCGCGGATTCCGGCGAGCATGCCCGGCACGCCCCGACTCTCGAAATAGGCCCGCACCAGCG
>CAYUIN010000412.1:0-2485 GCA_964444695.1 uncultured Desulfocurvus sp. | reverse complement strand
TGTTGTTGATCTCGTGGGCCATGCCCGCCGCCAGCCCGCCCACGCTCATCATCTTCTCGGTCTGGATCATCACCTCTTCCATGAGCACGCGCTCGGTGACGTCGTCCACGCGCACCACCAGCCCGCCCCGGGCCCCTTCGCCCAAGGGGTAGACGACCACCTCCTCGTGGCGCAGGCCGTCCCCCGTGCGCCGCCCGCGACGACCCAGGGGCACGGGCCGCCCCGTGCGCAGGACCCGGGCCAGGGCGGCGTCCATGCCCTCCAGCGACGGGTAGGCCTCGCCCAGGCGCATGCCTCTGGCCCGCGCGGCGTCCAGGCCCATGGCCCGCGCGGCGGCGCGGTTGAGCAGCGTGATGCGCCCGGCATGGTCCAGGGCCACCACCGCCGAGGGCATGGACTCGACGATGCTCTCGATGTGCTGGTGGGCCTGGCGCAGCTGCTCCTCGGCCCGCTTGCGGTCCTCGATGTCCTGCAGGAAGCCCTCGATGGCGAAGAGCTCGCCCCGCTCGTCGAAGAGGCCGCGCGCCGACAGCTCCACCCAGCGCGTGTCGCCCGAGGCGTTGCGCAGCCGGGTCTCGAACCCGTTGATCATGCCCTGCGCCCGCACCAGGTCCAGGAAACGCAACCGCTCGGCGGGTTCGGCGTAGTGCTGGAAGCCGATGTCGGTGATTTCCCTGCGCATCCGCTCCAGGCTGTCGTAGCCGAAGAACCTGAGCGCCGCCGGGTTCATGGTCACCACCTCGCCCTTGGGCGTGGTCCGGAAGATGCCTTCCACGGCGGACTCGAAGATGCTGCGGTACTTCTGCTCGGCCTCGCGCAGGCGTTCGTTGGCCAGGACCAGCTCCTCGGCGTGGCGCGACAGCAGGGCCTCGCGCTCCTTGTAGTAGTCCACCCGCTCGGCCAGATCCTCCGGGGAGAGCTTGAGCCCGGCCAGGATGCCCGCGTAGACCTCGGACAGCTCCATGGTCTCGCGCGGGCTGTACAGGTGCCCGGCGCGCATGGCCTTGTAGGCCGCCGCCGAGCCGATGACCCCGGACAGCACGCGCTCGGCCTCGGCGTACAGGGCCATGAGCTGGTGGATGTCCATGGTCTCGACCCCGGCCAGCCCGGCGGCGCGCACGCAGTCCTCGGCCAGGGCCAGGGCCCGCTGCTCCGGGTAGTAGACCCCGAACAGCTCCCGCAGCATGGTCCGCTTGGCCTCCAGGGAGACGTGGGCCTCCCGGCCCGCGGGCCCGGCGCGCCGGGGCGCCGGGGCGGCCAGGGCGTCCACGAAACGGGCCGCGGCGTCCTCCTCCTCCTCCGTGGGCTCCACGGCCAGCGAGCAGAGCACGTAGGCCCCGACGTTGACCGTCAGCGACCAGAACATGGAGTGACTGAGGGAATCCAGCGCCGTCAGGCCGAACAGGGCCTCGGGCCGCAGCCACCCCAGGCCCAAGGGCCCGGACTCCACGATGCCCGGCGGCAGCCAGCCGCTGCGCACGAAGGCGGGCACCAGCAGCGTGTAGGCCCACACCGCCAGGCCCGTGCTCATCCCGGCCAGGGCCCCGGAGCGGTTGCCCCCGCGCCAGAACAACCCGCCCAGGATGGCCGGGGCCAGCTGCAACGCCGCCGCGAAGGACAGGATGCCCATGTTCACCAGGATGTAGGCGTCCCCGACCATGCGGTAGAAGGCGTAGCCCAGGCCCAGGTAGACCACCACCACCGCCCAGCGGCACTGGAGCAGGAAGCGCCGCACCCCGGCCAGGGACGGCATCACGTCCACCAGCGGCAGCACGATGTGGTTGGTGATCATGGTGGCCATGGTCATGGCGCTGACCACGATCATGCTCATGCCCGCCGACAGGCCGCCCAGAAACACCAGCACCCCCAGCCAATTGTGCCCGGCCATGATGGGCAGGCGCAGCACGAAGGTGTCCGCCTCCCCGGCGGGCAGCCCGGCCAGCAGGCCGCCCATGGCGATGGGGAACACGAACAGGTTCATGACCAGGTAGTACAGCGGGAAAAGCCACATGGCGGTGAGGATGTGGCGCTCGTCGGAGTTCTCCACCGCCGCGACGTGGAACTGGCGCGGCAGAAACAGCACCGCCGAGGCCGAGAGCAGCAGCAGATTCATCCAGGCCAGGTACCCGCGCCCGTCCGGGCCGCCCAGGCCGGTCACGGGCCGCCCGGCCATGGCCGCCACGCGCCCGAACACGTCGCCCAGCCCGTCGTACATGCCCCAGGTCACGAAGACGCCCACGGCCAGCAGGGCCACCAGCTTGACCACCGACTCCACGGCCACGGCGAAGATCACGCCCTGGTGGCGCTCCGTGGGGTCCAGGCGGCGCACGCCGACCAGGATGGTGAACACGGCCATGAACACCACCAGCACCGGGCCCGCCGTGTCCATCCACGGCGGCTCGACGCCCACGGGCCCCTCGGCGGCCAGGGCCAGGGTGGAGAGGATGGCCTTCATCTGCAGCGCGACGTAGGGCAGGCTGCCCAC
>CAYUIN010000411.1:540-3195 GCA_964444695.1 uncultured Desulfocurvus sp. | reverse complement strand
CCATCCCCCTTCCCTCCAAAAACCGCTCTATTTGGGAGGGCGAGGGGGGGGGAGATCGATGGGCGCGTCAGACGCGCGGGGTGATTTTATCGGCCTTGCCCATGAGCAGCAGGGTGACCAGGGGCAGGGAGCCTCCGGCGATGGCCAGCCAGGCCAGGATGGAGACCTTGTCGGACCAGCCCAGGGTGATGAACTCCATGGACAGGCCCGCGACCATGAACAGGCCGAAGGTCATCACCGCCGAGGCCGCGCCCACGTCCCGCTGCACCTGCTCCAGGATCATGTGGTTGGACAGGGGCCGCGTCAGGCCGTTGCAGAACGAGATCACGAACATCGTCAGCGCGAAGGCCTCCGGCGAGCCCGAGCCCCAGAGCAGCACCAGGACGCCGCCCAGCACGATGCCCACGATGCCCACCCGCAAGATCTTGATGCCCTCGATGCCCACGCACAGCCGCGAGGTCGCCAGCGAACCGAGCATGATGCCCAGGGCGTTGAACCCGAAATACAGGCCGTAGCGCCCGGCGCTCATGCCCCAGTCGCCCATGTACAACGACGCCGAACCGCCGATGAACCCGAAGAACGACACCGGCATGAACGAAAAGACCGCCGTGTAGATCACGTAGCGCTTGTTGCGCATAAGCACCATGTAGCGCCGGGCCACGGACAGCGGGCCGCCCGCCGTGCGCTCGAAATCCGGCTCCACCAGCTTCACCGCGCCATACAGCGTCGTCAGCGCGCAGATCCCCTGGCACCAGAAAATCCAGCGCCAGGACAACAGCTCCAGCATCCAGCCGCCAAGGACAGGCGCCACCATCGGACACAGCGGCACGATGACCCCGATGTAGGCCAGCACCTTCTGCCGCTCCAGGCCCTGATACAGGTCCTTGGACAGCGCCAGGGACATGAACGAGGCCGCCGCCGCGCCCGAGCCCTGCACCACCCGCGCCGCGGAGAGCTGCCAGACCGAGTCCGACAGCGCACAGGCCCAACTGCCGACGATGTACAGCACCACGCCGAAGAGCATCAGCGGCCTGCGCCCGAAACGGTCCGACATCGGCCCGTAGATCAGCAGGAACACGCTGAACGAGAAGAAAAACGCCACCAGCGAAAGATTCGCCTGCGACAGGGACACGCCCCACACCGCCTGCAACGTGGGGATGGCGGGCAAATACATGTCCGTGGACAGCGCGGGAAACGCCGCCAACAGGATGATCAGGGCCAGATTGGGCATCAATTGTCCTTGCTTCTTGAAAGCACGCGCCGCCAGGCCCCGCGGGGCACCGGCGGCGCATTGAGGGGCGGTCCGGGCCGCCCTATTCGTCTGTGAGTTCCCGCGTCATCAGGTCGTACACGGCCTGGCGCGGGTCCTTGTCTTCGTAGAGCACCCGGTAGAGCTGCTCGGTGATGGGCATGGCCACGCCGAGCTTGCGCGAAAGCTGGTACACGCTCTCCGTGGTCTTCACGCCCTCGGCCACGGAGCGCGTCTCGGACAGGATGTCCGCCAGGCGCTTGCCCCGGCCCAGGGCCAGGCCCACCTGCCGGTTGCGCGACAGGTCGCCGGTGCAGGTCAGCACCAGGTCGCCCATGCCCGCCAGGCCCTGGAAGGTCGCGGCCTTGGCGCCCAGGGCCGCGCCCAGGCGGCCCATCTCCGCCAGCCCGCGCGTGATCAGCGCGGCGCGGGCGTTGTGGCCGAACTCCAGGCCGTCGGCACAACCGGCGGCGATGGCGATGATGTTCTTCAGCGCCCCGCCCAGCTCCACGCCCCGGTAGTCCGTGTTGGTGTAGATGCGGAAATGCTCGCTGGACAGCGCCTCCTGGATCTCCTTGCCCAGGCGCTTGTCCGCGCAGCCCAGGGCCACCGTGGTCGGCACCCGGCGGGCCACCTCCGCCGCGAAGGACGGGCCCGAAAGCATGGCGAAGCGCGGCCTGAGGTCCGCAAGCTCCTGCTCCACGATCTCGGACATGGTGGACAGCGTCTCCAGCTCCACGCCCTTGTTGGCGCAGACCATCACCGGACGCTTCGGCAGATGCGGCTTGAAGTCCGCCAGGGCCGGGCGCAGGAACTGGCTGGGCACCACCCAGACGAAGATGTCCGTGCCCTCGCAGGCCTGCTTGCGGCTCTGCGTCGCCACCAGGCGCTCGTCCAGCTTCACGCCCGGCAGATACCACACGTTCTCGCGCTTGTTGACGATGGCGGAGAGGACCTCGGCCTCACGCACCCAAAGCCACGTCTCCCGGCCCGTCGCCGCGAACACGTCCGCCAGCGTGGTTCCCCACGCGCCGCCGCCGATAACCGCTATCTTCATCCGTTCTCCTTCGGCGCCTCGCGCCGCGCGCCAGCAATACCCCGGCCCCGCCCGCGATGCAACCATTGCCAGCGCCCGATTCGTCCGGTATTCCTTTGGGGCCCGGGCAAAGCCGGGCCGGGCGGAACCCTTTTTCCCAGCAGTATGGCGGGGTTCCTTCCGCTCCCGCCGCCCGCGGGGCGGGCCGATCAATCCCGAGACCAAAGGATACACCGATGGCGATACAATTCAGTGACACGGAAAAGGCCGTGCTGCGCATGATCCAGGGCAACCTGCCGGACAGCGCCACGCCCTTCGCGGACATCGCGCACGAGGCGGGAACCACCGAGCAGGAGGTCCTGGACCTGGT
>CAYUIN010000411.1:0-530 GCA_964444695.1 uncultured Desulfocurvus sp. | reverse complement strand
GGCGCCATCCGCCGCTTCGGCGCCACCCTGCGCCACCAGAAGGCGGGCTACGCGCACAACGCCATGGTCGCCTGGCGCCTGCCCGAGGGCACGGACGTGGACGCCGTGGGCGAGGCCATGGCCTCGCGCCCGGAGATCTCGCACTGCTACATCCGCCGCACCACGCCCGAATGGACCTACCAGCTGTACACCATGATCCACGGCCAGAACCCCGGCGACCACGCCCGGGTGGTCCGGGAGCTGAGCGAGGCCACGGGCCTGACGGACTACGACGTGCTGGAGTCCGTGCGCGAGTTGAAGAAGACGTCCATGAAGTATTTCTAGGCGGAGGCGACAGGGAGGCCTCCGGCGGCTGGGGCGCCGCCCCAGACCCCGCCAGGGCTCTGCCCTGGACCCGCTCAAGGGAATAATCCCCTTGAGAATCCCTATTTGGGGCCGCCTGCCCCGACCCAGTTGCACCAACCAGCGCCACGGGCAAAGCCCCGGCCGCACGATAACCACCCCCCCGCCCGAAACCCCGCCCCCAAAAG
>CAYUIN010000410.1:1322-3207 GCA_964444695.1 uncultured Desulfocurvus sp. | reverse complement strand
CGGGCCGCGGGGGAGAGCCTCCCTCGCGGCCCGGGCCGTCTGCCGCCCTGGGCGCGCTGCTGGTCCGCCCGGCGCACGGCCGGGCCCGGCTCAGCAGCCTCAGCTGCCGCCGAAGCCGATGCTCGCCTGACCGTCCTTCACCAGCACCGGAACCTGGCGCACGCCGCCCGAGTGGCGCAGCATCTCGCGCAGCTTGTCCGGCTCGCGGAGTACGTCGTGGTATTCGGCCCGGGGATATGCCGACCTGGCATCCCTGGTGTGGGGTCAGCCGCTTTTGCCGTAGATGACGATGCCCATGGTGCGCCTCCTGCTATCGATGGTTTCTATGAAACCATAGCCTGGGGCGCTGGAAAGTCAAATGGCGTCGGCTTCGGCGTCGGGGACGAGGCTCCTGGGGTGTTCCAGCAGGGCCTCGGCGGCCTCGCGGGTCAGCGGGCGGGAGAAGAGGTAGCCCTGGGCGAAGGCGCAGCCCAGGTCGCGCAGGGTGGTCAGCTGGGCCGGGGTGTCCACGCCCTCGGCCACGGCGTCGATGCCCAGGGTGTGGGCCAGGGTCAGGATGGAGCGGACCAGGACCCGGGCCTCGTCGTCCACGTCGCAGCGCGAGACGAAGCTGCGGTCGATCTTCAGCACGTCGATGGGGAACTGCCGCAGGTAGGACAGGGACGAATAGCCCGTGCCGAAGTCGTCCATGGCCAGGGACACGCCGTGGGAGCGCAGCAGCTCCAGCTGGTCCACGGCGATGCCCGCGTGGTTCATGAGCACGGATTCGGTGATTTCCAGGCGCATGTTGGACGGGCGCACGCCCGTGCGCTGCAGCACGGCGCGCACGTGGCCGGAGAGCCCCGGCTGGGCGAACTGCTTGGCCGAGAGGTTCACGGCCATGCCCACGGGCGCGTCGGCCCCGAAGCGCCGCTCCCAGTCGGCCAGGGTGTCGCCCACGGTCTCCAGGATCCATTCGCCCAGGGAGAAGATCAGCCCCGTGTCCTCGGCCACGTGGATGAACTCGCCCGGGGCCAGCAGCCCGCGCTGGGGGTGGTTCCAGCGCACCAGGGCCTCGAACCCGACCAGGGTCCCGGTGGTCAGCTCCACCACGGGCTGGAAGAGCAGGATGAACTCGCGGTTCTCCACGGAGCGTCGCAGGTCCGTCTCCAGCTTGAGCAGGCGCACGGCCTGTTCGTGCATCCGGCGGTTGAAGACCTTGAAGCGCGACTTGCCCGCCTCCTTGGCGTGGTACATGGCGGTGTCCGCGTCGCGCAGGATCAGGTCCGGGCGCGTGTAGTGCTCGGTGAGCATCACGATGCCGATGCTGGCCGAGGTGTGCACGTCGTAGCCGCCCAGGTGGGCCGGGGTCCTCACTGCGGTCAGGATGCGCTTGGAGATCATGGCCACTTCGCGGGCGTGCTTGAAGTCCTCCAGCAGCACGGCGAACTCGTCGCCGCCGAAGCGGGCCACGGTGTCCATGGAGCGCACGGCGGCCTCGAGCTGCCGGGCCACGTGCCTGAGCAGCTCGTCGCCCACGCCGTGGCCCAGGCTGTCGTTGATGATCTTGAAGCGGTCCAGGTCCATGTACAGCACGGCGAAGAGGTAGCCGGGGTTGCGCCGCGAGCGCTCCATGGCCAGGCGCAGGTGGTCCAGGAACAGGGCCCGGTTGGGCAGGCCGGTGAGCGGGTCGTGGAAGGCCTGGTGCAGCAGGCGCGACTCGGCCTCCTTGCGCTGGGAGACGTCCTCCACGCTGCCTTCGTAGCCCAGGACGAAGCCCTGGTCGTCCCGCGAGGCGCGGGCCGAGCGGGAAATCCAGACCACGCTGCCGTCCCGGCGCCGGGCCTGGGTCTCGAAGGCGCGGACCTCGCCCCGGGCGCGCAGCTGGGCCAGAAACTCCTTTTCG
>CAYUIN010000410.1:0-1312 GCA_964444695.1 uncultured Desulfocurvus sp. | reverse complement strand
CCACTTCCAGGGCGCCGGGCTCGCGGGCGGCGGCGGCCAGGAAGGCCTGGGGCGTGACGAATCCGTACAGCCGCGCCAGGGCGGGGTTCACGTCCTCGTAGCGGCCCTGAGGCGTGAGCCGGAAGATGCCCTCGATGGCGTTTTCGAAGATGCCCCGGTACTTGGCCTCGGCCCCGCGCAGGGCGGCCTCGGCGGCGCGGCGCTCGGCGATCTCGCTGGTCAGCTTCTCGTTGGCCCGGGACAGCTCCTCGGTGCGGCGCTCCACGCGGCGTTCCAGCTCGTCGTGGGCCTCGCGCAGGGTCCGCTCGGCCTGCTTGCGCTCGGTGACGTCGCGTACGATGCCCACCACGTGGGGCCTGCCGCCCAGCAGCAGGGCCGCCAGGGAGACCTCCGCCGGGAAGCTCCCGCCGCCCACGCGGCGCACGGTGATCTCGGCGCTGGTCCGCTCGCCGGGGGGGGCGTCCGCGTGGGCCAGGGCCAGGGGCGCGGCGCCCACGAGGTCCTGGGCCCGGGTGCCCAGCAGGGCGTCCGGCGAGGGCGCGCCGAGCATCGCGGCCAGGGCCGGGTTGGCCTGGGCCACCAGCCCTTCCGGGTCGGCCAGGAACAGCCCGTCGGGCATGTTGCGCAGCAGGGCCGAGACCGTGGCCAGGGCGTCCTGCAATTCGGCCGTGGACTCCTGGACGCGCTGTTCCAGTCCGGAAATGAAGGCCGCCAGTTCCTCGGCCGTGGTCTTGAAGGCCTCGGACAGTTCGCCCACCTCGTCGCGCGCGCCGCCCGTCTCCGGCGGGTCCGAGAAGTCGTGCCCGCGCACCCGCCGGGCGTAGTCCGTCAGGCGCATCAGCGGCCGGGAGATGGCGTTGGTGTAGGAATACGCGGCCACGACGCAGATCACGAACACGGCCAGGGTCAGGGCCTGGAGGTTGATGATCGAGGTCCGGATCACGCTGTCGATGCGGTCCTTGTCCATGCCGATGTGCACGGTCCCGGCTTCGCCCGCCAGCACGGGGTAGGAGACCTGGATCACCTCGCCCAGGCCGTTGAGCGAAAGCTGGCGCGAGATCGGGCGGCGCAGGCGGCCCTTGTTGTTCACCCGCAGGTCCCACAGCGCGGTGATCACCGAGCGCGGCACCTCGGGCACGAAGGTGTGGGCCAGCACGTCGCCGTCGCGCGAGGCCACCACCACGTAGGCCACGCCCTCGATGTCCAGGTACTGGTCGATGACCGACTGGATGGCCGCCGCGTCGCCGGACAGCACCAGGTCCACGCTGGACCCGGCGATGGACCCGGCGATGGCCAGGCCCTTGGACTCGAA
>CAYUIN010000409.1:0-3211 GCA_964444695.1 uncultured Desulfocurvus sp. | reverse complement strand
GCCACGCGACGCTCCCTCCGGCATATGGCGGACCGGGTATGACCGCCCCGGCCCCCGGCGCGCGCGACGCGGCGCGACGAAATTTCTCGCCGGGTCTTCACAACCGGCCGATACGAATTACATTGCACTGGCTGGCCCCAAGCCCGCGCGAGGCACCCCTCGCGCCGGGCGCCGTCCCCCCTTGCGTGTGGAGTGGAGCATGATTGCTGATCTGACCCCCTTTTTTGAAGAATACGAAGGGCTCGTCGCGGAAATCGACGCCCTGGTCGAGCGCGTGGGCGGCGAGTTCGCCGAGTGCATTCGCTGCGGCAAAGGCTGTAGCGACTGCTGCCACGCCCTGTTCGACCTGACCCTGGTCGAGGCCATGTACCTGCACGCCAAGTTCGGCGAGCGGTTCTCCGGCCAGCAGCGCAGCACCATCCTGGACCGCGCCGACGAGGCCGACCGCAAGGCCTACCGCCTCAAGCGCGAGGCCTTCCGTATGTCGCGCGACGGCGCGCGGACCACGGAGATCCTCGAGTTCATCGGCTCCGCCCGCCTGCGCTGCCCGCTGCTGGACGAGGCCGACCTCTGCGCGCTGTACGAGCACCGCCCGCTGACCTGCCGCCTGTACGGCATCCCCACCGCCATCCGCGGCAAGGCCCACACCTGCTCCAAGTCCGGCTTCAAGCCCGGCGCCGCGTACCCCACGGTGCAGATCGAGAAGCTGCAGGACCGTCTGCTGGCGCTCTCCGCCCGGCTCACCGGCGTGTTGCGCACCCGCTACGCCCGGCTGTCCGAGACCCTGGTCCCCGTGTCCATGGCGCTGATGAACAAGTACGACGAGGAGTACCTCGGCGTGATGAGCGACGAGGAATGGGAGAAGGCCGAGCGCCTGCGCCGGTCGCTGATCGAATCCGCCCAGGAGCGCGGGGACGCGGCCCGGGGGGCCGAGTCCGAGGCCCCGGCCCCCGGCGCCGCCGCCGAGAAGGCCTTCGGCCCCGGCGCGGCGAAGCCGGACTGCTCCTCCTGCGGCCAGACCCAGGGCTCCGACGCCTGCTCCACCTGCGGCACCCTCAACTGGGAGATCGGCGGAGGCGGCAAGTGAGCAACAAGCCCAAGGTCCAGCTCACGCCCGAGCAGGAGGAGATGAAACGCGTCATGTACGAGCAGCTCTCCCCGCGCCGGCGCAAGTTCATCGACAAGGTCGGCTTCGAGTCCTGGGACCCGTTCCCCGAGCCCTTCGATCCCATCGACATCCGCACCGACGACAGCGGGCAGACCATCCAGGACCTGGTGCGCACCTTCCTGCGCGTTCGCTCCCAGCACGCCAAGATCGGCGCCCACTACAGCCGGGGCGCCCACGAGCTGGCCATGGGCATCGTCAACAAGGACGAGCGCTTCCGGGGCATGTTCGATTTCATTGTCTGGTACAACGACCTGTTGCGCGAGCAGGGTCGTGAAATGGACTGGGAGCGCTAGCGTCCCGAAACGGGGCCTGGCCCCGCAACATCAGAGGAAAAACGCCGTGTCCAGCAACGCCAAGACCGTCGACGAATACATTGCCGAACTGCAGCAGCAGCTCGCCGCGAATCCCAAGTGCGCCAGCCACCACTACAACCTCGGCGTGGCCTACCTCTCCAAGCGCCAGTGGCAGGACGCCGAAGAGGCCTTCCGCGAGGCGGTGGACAACTCCCCGCGCATGGCCGAGGCCTACGTGCAGCTCGGCGGCATCTGCCTGCAGCGCGGCGACATCGACGGCTGCCTGAACTACAACAAGCACGCCAAGGGCTGCCGCCCGCAGTTCGCCGTACCCTTCGCCAACATGGGCTTTTGCTACCTGCAAAAGGGCGACGCCGACCGGGCCATCTCCAACCTGCAAAAGGCCCTGAACCGCGACCCCGACTACGTCCAGGCCCTGGCCACCATGGGCAGCGCCCACATCATGGAAGGCACCTACGACGAGGCCAAGCCGTTCCTGGACCGCGCCCTGGAGCTGGCCCCGGATTTCGGCCCGGCCTGGAACAACATGGCCCTGTACTGGCTGGAAAAGGGCGACAAGGCCCAGGCCCGCGAGTGCGTGGACAAGGCCGTCGCCTCCGGCTACGAGGTCTCCCCCGGACTGCTGGAGCAGCTCGGGTAGGGGCCCGGTCATGGCCCGTTTCCGCAGCATGAAGCCCCGGGTGAGGGAGATCCTCGCCCTGGGCTCCGAACAGGCGGCCCTCGCCGCCCTGGAGGCGTTCGAGCCCCGCGTCGTCGTCGGGCCGCTGTTCTCCATGCTGCTGGCGCCCGACGAGCTGATCGCCCGGCGGGCGGTCACGGCCCTGGGCGCCACCGTGGCCCGGCAGGCCGGGTCGGCCATGGAAGAGGCCCGCATCGTCATGCGCCGCTTCATGTGGCACATGAACGAGGAGTCCGGGAACGTCGGCTGGGGCATCCCCGAGGCCATGGGCGAAGCCATGGCCCGCCACGAGGGGCTGGCCCGCGAATTCCACAAGATCCTGGCCTCCTACGTGCAGTGCCCCGAGTGTACCGTGGGCGACGACAACTTCCTGGACCACGCCCCGCTGCGCCACGGCGTCTACTGGGGCCTGGGCCGCCTGGCCGAGGTCCGGCCCGCCATGGTCGCCCGCGTGGGGGACGACCTGGCCGCCGCCCTGGGCTCCGAGCCCGCGGCCACGGCCAAGGGCCTGGTCTGCCGCGCCCTGGGGCTGGCGGGGGTGCGCTCCGGCGCGCAGGCCGTGCGCGCCCTGGCGGACGATCCGGCGCCCCTGGACCTGTACCGGGCCTGGAACATCGAACACACCACCCTGGGAGCGCTGGCCCGCGAGGCGCTGGCCGCCCTGGACAAGAGCGAGGACACGGCGTGAAGGACGAACGCGGACTCTACTACTACCCCAGCATGCAGACCCACGACGTGCGGATGTACGTCCGCCGCAGCGAGGAGGGGTGCATCGAATTCCGGATGTGGAACCGCGAGCTGCCCGAGGTCTGGGAGCGCCACGAATGGATCCCCCTGGACGTGGTGCGCACCGCCGCCCGGATGTACGCCTCCCGCAACACCGACCGCAATCCCATGGCCCTCTACGACGAGGCCATCGCCACCCGCCTGCTGGACGAGGACGGCGTCTAGGGAGCCCGGGGCGGCCGGGCAGGCGAGCAGCCGGGGCCCGGCCCCGGCAGGCAAGAGACCGTCCCAGAGATGGATTTTTCGGGACCGCCAGACGCGGCG
>CAYUIN010000408.1:0-3224 GCA_964444695.1 uncultured Desulfocurvus sp. | reverse complement strand
GGCCCTTTTTTCCGCCAGAAAAAGGGCCCTTCTCCCCCCTCTCCCGATTCCGCCGCGCAGCAGCCACCACCAACCGACCGTCATGACGCAGATCACCGAGTATATTGAAGCCCTGCGGGCTTCGGAGCGGCTGGGCCATCTTGTGGTGCACCACGAGCTGGTGCCGGGCCGCGAGGCGCGGTTCGGGGAGTGCCGCAGGCCCTGGCCGGTGACGGTGGAGCGGCTGTTGGCCGGTCGGGGCATCGGGGGCCTGTACGAGCATCAGGCCCGGGCCATGGATGTGCTCCGGGCCGGGCGCAGCGTGGTGGCGGCCACGCCCACGGCCAGCGGCAAGACGTTGATCTACAACCTGCCCGTCCTGGAGCAGGTGCTCATGCAGCCGGACAGCCGCGCGCTGTACATGTTTCCCCTCAAGGCCCTGGCGCAGGACCAGCTGCGCGGGTTCGAGGAGCTGACGGCGCCCTGGCCCGAGGCCGGGCGGCCCACGGCGAAGATCTACGACGGCGACACCACGCCCTGGTTCCGCAAGAAGATCCGCGACGACCCGCCCAGCGTGCTGATGACCAACCCGGAGATGCTGCACCTTGCGCTGCTGCCGTATCACGAGCGCTGGGCCGCGTTCTTCGCGGGGCTGACGCACGTGGTGGTGGACGAGGTGCACACCTACCGGGGCGTGATGGGCTCGCACATGGCCCAGGTCTTCCGGCGCCTGAGGCGCGTCTGCGCGCGCTACGGGTCGCGGCCGTCGTTCGCGTTTTTGTCCGCCACGGTGGGCAACCCCAGGCAGCTGGCGGAGCAGCTCACGGGGCTGGAGGTGGCCGAGGTCACCGAGAGCGGCGCGCCCCAGGGCGGGCGGCATTTCCTGTTCCTGAACCCGGCGGTGAGCATGGCCGACGGGCCGTCGCAGGTGGCGATCCTGTTGCTGAAGGCCGCCCTGGCGCGCGGGCTGCGGACCATCGTCTACACCCAGTCCCGGCGCATGACCGAGCTCATCGCCCTGTGGGCCGCCCAGCGCTCCGGGCCGTACAAGGACCGCATCAGCGCCTACCGCGCGGGCTTTTTGCCCGAGGAGCGCCGCGACATCGAGGCCCGCATGGCCTCGGGAGAGCTGCTGGCCGTGATCTCCACCAGCGCCCTGGAGCTGGGCATCGACATCGGCAGCCTGGACCTGTGCATCCTCGTGGGCTACCCCGGCACCATCATGCAGACCCTGCAACGCGGCGGCCGCGTGGGCCGCGCCATGCAGGACTCCGCCGTGGCCCTCATCGCGGGCGAGGACCAGCTGGACCAGTACTTCATGCGCAACCCGCGCGACTTCTTCGCCCGCCCGCCCGAGCAGGCCGTGCTCAACCCGTACAACGAACGCATCGTGGCCCGGCACCTGTCCTGCGCGGCGGCGGAGCTGACCATGCGCCCGGACGAACCCTGGCTCGCCGAGCCCGGCCTCGGGCCCATCGTGGAGGGCATGATGCGCCGGGGCGAGCTGCTGCTCTCCGCCGACGGCGCCACCATCCACTCCGCCCGCAAACGCCCGCACTACGAAGTCGACCTGCGCGGCGCGGGCGGCCAGTTCCAGATCGTCGAGCGCGGCGCGGGCGAGGACGGCAAGGACCGCAGCGTCGGCCAGGTGGACGAACACCGCGCCTACAAGGAAACGCACCCCGGCGCCGTGTACCTCCACCGCGGCCGGACCTACGTCGTCCAGGACCTGGACATCGGCACGCGCACCGTCACCGTGGCCCCCGCCCGCGTGGACCACTACACCCGCGTGCGCGTGGACAAGGACACCCAGATCCTGTCCGTGGACGGCGTGCGCGCCGCCTGGGGCATGCGCGTGTTCAAGGGCCGCCTCAAGGTCACCGAACGCATCACCGGCTACGAACGGCGCCGCGTGCGCGGCGGCAAGCTCATGACCCTCGTGCCCCTGGAACTGCCGCCCCTGACCTTCGAGACAGAAGGCATCTGGCTGGAAATGCCCCGCCAGGTCCAGCGCCGCGCCGAAGACGAATACCTCCACTTCATGGGCGGCATCCACGCCATGGAACACGCCGCCATCGGCATCCTGCCGCTGCTCGTGATGACCGACCGCAACGACCTCGGCGGCATCTCCACGCCCTACCACCCCCAGGTCGGCGCCGCCGCCGTGTTCGTCTACGACGGCATCCCCGGCGGCGTGGGGCTCACCTGGCAGGCCTTCGACCAGGCCGAAGAACTCCTGGCCCGCACCCTGGCCGTCATCGCCCAGTGCCCCTGCGAGGTCGGCTGCCCGTCCTGCGTCCACTCCCCCAAATGCGGCTCCGGTAACCGACCCATCGACAAGGCCGCCGCACGCTTCCTGCTGGAAGCCATCCGGTCCGAAACCACCCCGCCCGTGGACCCCTGCGCCACCCTGGAGCAGGTCCGACAGGCCATGGGGCTTACGGATGCGCCCACGGAAAGTACTACAATCAGTATAACACAGCCCGAGCCCGAGCCAAACCGGCCCGCGCCAGCACGCCCGGACCAGGAGCAGCCCATGACCGCCACCGCCACCACGGACCACTTCGGCGTCTTCGACCTCGAAACACAACGCTCCGCAGCCGAAGTCGGCGGCTGGCACCTGGCCTCCAAGATGGGCGTCTCCTGCGCCTGCCTCTACGACTCGCACACCGGACAGACCCGCGCCTACCTCGAACACGAAATCCCCGAACTCATCGAAGACCTCAAATCCCTGCCGCTCATCGTCGGCTTCAACATCAAACGCTTCGACTACACCGTCCTGCGCGGCTACTCCCGCTTCGACTTCCGCTCCCTGACCACCTGCGACATGCTCGAACACGTCCATAACCGCCTCGGCTACCGCCTCTCCCTCGACCACCTCGCCGGAGCCACCCTCGGCACCCAAAAATCCGCCGACGGACTCCAGGCCCTCGAATGGTGGAAACAAGGACGCATCGACGACATCGTCGCCTACTGCACCCAAGACGTCGCCGTCACCCGCGACCTCTTCCTCTTCGGCCGACAAAACGGCTTCCTCCTGTTCACCAACAAAGCCAAACAAACCGTCCGACTGCCCGTCGACTGGTGACGACCGGCCTGGCGATTAGGCTGGGTGATCGGTGAGAGGGGTGTTCGGCCGGAATGGGCTGGGCTGGGCTGGGGTGCGCTCGGGCGGTGAAGGCCGGGCGGCGTGGCCGGCGTGAGGATGTTTGCCTCCGGCGGCTCAAGGGCTATGGCCCTTGAGA
>CAYUIN010000407.1:0-3235 GCA_964444695.1 uncultured Desulfocurvus sp. | reverse complement strand
CCTCCCCGCAACGCCACAGCGCGCCGCGCGCACAGGAGTCAGGACATGCATAAGTTTACGTTTCATAATCCGACGAGGATCGTGTTCGGAGCCGGTGTCGTGGACGGCATCGGGGCCGAGGCGGTACGGTTTGGGCGGGTGGCGTTGTTGGTGACGGGCGGCGGGAGCCTGCGCCGCAGCGGGGTGCATGAGCGGGTGCTGCGCTCGTTGGCGGCGGCCGGGGTGGAGGTCGCGGAGTTTTCCGGGGTCACGCCGAACCCGACGCTCAGCCATCTGCGCCGCGGCGTGGCGGCGGCCAAGGCGGCGCGGGCCGAGGTGGTGGTGGCCGTGGGCGGCGGCAGCGTGCTGGACGAGGCCAAGGCCATCGCCGCCGGAGCGGTATTGGGCGAGGACGTGTGGGAGTTCATTTCGGGCCGGGTGCAGCTGGCGGACGCCCTGCCGGTGGTCACGGCGCCCACGGTGGCGGCGGCGGGCTCGGAGATGAACGGGATTTTCGTGATCACCAACGACGAGACGCGGGCCAAGAACGGGGTCGGGCACGATCTGCTGCGGCCCAGGGTCTCGCTCATGGACCCGGCGCTGACGACGACGCTGCCGCTGGACTATACGGCGCTGGCGGCGGTGGACATCGTGTCCCACGCCACCGAAGGATATTTGACGCAGTCCGGGGATCTGCCGTTGCAGGACGGGCTGGTGGAATCCCTGGCGCGCACGGTGCGCCAGACCATGGCCCGGCTGCTGGCGGACCCGGCGGACGTGGACGCGCGCGCGGACATGATGTGGGCCTCGACCCTGGCCTGGAACGGGATTTTGTCGGCGGGCATCGACTCCACCGCCAAGCCCTGCCACATGCTGGGGCACCCGGTGAGCGCCATGCACGACACGCCGCACGGCGCGACCCTGGCGCTGGTGACGCCCGCCTGGATGCAGGACCAGGCCGAGCGCGACCCGAGGCGCATCGCCAAGTTCGGGCGCGCGGTGCTGGCCGTGGAGGAGGAGGAGGACCGCACGGCGGCCCTGGCCACGGCCTCGGCGCTGCGCGGCTGGTACCGCAAGATCGGCGCGCCGCTGACCTTCGCCGAGGCGGGCATCGCCGCGCCGGACCTGGACGCGCTGGCCGAGCGCTCCCTGGCCATCGCCCGGGCCAAGGGCAGCGCGGCGGGCTGGACGGCGGAGCGCATAAAAGGCATCCTGTCCCGCAGCCTGTAGCCCACGGCGCGTCGCAGCGCCGGAGCCTGCGGGCCCACAGCGAGGAAACGGCCATGTTCCAGAATCTCCTGGCGAAATTCTTCGGCAGATTCGCCCCCGGCAACGACAGCCCCGTGCTGCTGCTCGTCGCGGTGGCCGTGATCCTGATCCTCATCGCGGCGGTGCTCGCGCCGCTGCTGTTCACCGACTGAGGCCGCGCCCCGGGCGCCCGCAGACCACCCCGACCCCCGCAAGAACCGATGCCCAAACTCCTGTTCCTCATCGCCGACGGCATGGGCGACTGGCCCGTCCCCGAACTGGGCGGGCAGACGCCGCTGGAAGCGGCCCACACGCCGCATATGGACGCCATGGCCCGCGCCTGCGTGGCCGGGACCGCCAAGACCGTGCCCGACGGCATGCCCCCGGGGTCCGACGTGGCCAACATGTCCCTGGTGGGCTTTAACCCCGCCACGCACCACACCGGACGCGGGCCCATCGAGGCCGCCGCCCAGGGCCTGACCCTGGACCCGGACGACCTCGTCTGGCGCCTGAACCTGGTGCGCGTCACCGAGCCCGGCCCCGGCGGCACCATGCTCGACTACTCCTCCGGGCACATCACCACCGAGCTGTCCACCCCGCTGGTCAACGACCTCCAGGCCGCGCTGGGCGACGACGTGTTCTCCTTCGTGCCCGGCATCCAGTACCGCCACCTGCTCGTGCAGCGCGGCGGCGCCACGAGCCCCGAGGCCGCCCTGGACGTCCGCCCGCCCCACGACATCACCGACCAGCCCATCGCGGACGACGTCGCCACCTACGCCGCCTCGGCCCGGCTGAAATCGCTCTTCGACCGCGCCGCAGCCCGCCTGGCCCGGCCCGAAAACGGCACCAAGGCCAACTGCATCTGGCCCTGGGGCCAGGGCCGACCGCTGCTGCTGCCGGACTTCGCCGCCACCTTCGGCATGCGCGGCGCCGTCATCTCCGCCGTGGACCTCGTGCGCGGACTGGGACGCGCCTCGGGCATGGAGGTCGTGGAAGTCCCCGACGTCACCGGGCTGCTGGACACCAACTACCAGGGCAAGGTCGACGCCGCGCTGGACTTCCTGAACTCCGGCGGCGACTTCGTCTACCTCCACGTGGAGGCGCCCGACGAATGCGGCCACTCCGGCATCGCCGCCGACAAGGTCGAGGCCATCCGCCGCTTCGACGAACGCATCGTCGGCCCCCTGGCCGCCGCCCTGCAAGGACAGGACGCCGCCTTCCTGATCACCTGCGACCACTTCACGCCCATCGCCCGGCGCACACACACCCCGGACCCCGTGCCCTTCCTGCTGCACCACCCCGGCTGCACCGACCACGGGCTGCCCGCCTTCTCCGAAGCCAACGCCATCGCCACCGGCCTGACCCTCGACCACGGACACGACCTGCTGCCCTACGTCCTGAACCGACTGCAAGGACCCCACGCATGAGCACCACGCCCTTCCCCAGCCCCGAAGCCTGGCTCCAGCACCGCGTGTCCTACGGCGAAACGGACGCCATGAAGGTCGTGTACTACGCCGAATACCTGCACTACTTCGAACGCGCCCGCTCCCTGTTCATCCGCGAACGCGGCATGAGCTACTCCACCGTCGAGGAACGCGGCATCTACCTGCCCATCAGCGAGGCCACCGTGCGCTACAAACGCCCCCTGCGCTACGACGACCTGGCCCTGGTCCGCGTCGGCATCAGCGAGTGGCGCTCCGCCTCCGTCGTGTTCAGCTACGAAGTCCACTCCGAAGACCGCACCACCCTGCACGCCACCGGCACCACCAAACACGCCTGCGTCACCTCCGAAGGCCGCCCCACCCGCATCCCCGACTGGCTGCGCGACCTGTTCCGCTGACGGCGGGCGGTCGTGGGCTCGGGGGTGCCGGTCGTGGGGGATGGCAGGCCGGGCGGTCATGGGCTCGGGATGTTTGCCTCCGGCGGCTTAAGGGGATAATCCCCTTAAGAATCCCTAATTCGGGCGGCCTGCGGGTTTGCTCAAGCGAAAAGGCCCGGCGTAGCCGAG
>CAYUIN010000406.1:0-3243 GCA_964444695.1 uncultured Desulfocurvus sp. | reverse complement strand
CCTGGACCGGGCGGCCGCGCCGGGCACCGCGCCGCTGCTGCTGGCCGTCACCGTGCTGACCAGCATGGACGAGCGCGACCTGCCCCTGGCCCCGGGCCGCAGCGTGGCGGACCTGGTGCTGGACCTGGCCCGCGCGGCGCACGAATCCGGGCTGTCCGGCGTGGTCTGCTCCGGGCACGAGGCGGTGGCGGTCAAGGCCGCGTGCGGCCCCGGCTTCGCCTGCCTGACCCCCGGCATCCGCCCCGCCGCCGCCACGGACGACCAGCGCCGCGTGATGACCCCGGCCCAGGCCGTGCGCGCCGGGTCCGACTACCTGGTGGTCGGCCGCCCCGTGACCCAGGCCCCGGACCCGCAAGCGGCCGTCTTTTCTTTGCTTGAACAATTACGTCAAACAGAGATAGAATAGGCGCCATGTCGGACCAAGCCAACCACGAGACCACGCCCAGGCAGGGCCACCCGCGCGAGGACAAGATCTCCGGCGTGTTCTCCACGCAGGCCGTGCAGAAGGTGGGCACAGGCACCACCACCCGCAAGACCGTCAAGAAGACCTTCTGGTACGTCAAGCAGCTGTCCCCGGAAACCGTGGAGATCCAGCCGCTGAACGTCAACTACGTGCCCTCCGGACCCAAGCGCAAGGTGCCCACCGAGGACTTCCTGGAGAAGTTCTCCCCCGAGCCGGAGTTCTACATCTCCAACGTCTTCCCCAAGATGAAGGAGCTGAACGAGACCATCGACAAGGGCGAAAAGCACCGCGACAAGGGCGAGACCTTCAGCGCCGAGCTGGAATTCAACAACGCCCTGTCCATCGACGAGGAGAACATCCGCGCCAACTTCGGCCTGGGCCTGACCTACCTCGACCGGGGCGACGACTCCCGCGCCAACGACATCTTCGAACGCCTGGTGAAGCTCGACGCCGCCTTCGAGCCCGAACACAAGCACCTGTTCAACGAGTTCGGCATCAACCTGCGCAAGAACAAGATGTACGTCCAGTCCGTGGAATACTACGAACGGGCCCTGGAACTGGCCGAGACCGACGAGAACCTGCACTACAATATGGCCCGCGCCTACTACGAGAAGGAAGAATTCTCCAAGGCCTACAAGAGCCTGGAAAAGGCCCTGGAGCTGAACCCGTCCTTCTCCGAAGCCCAGCAGTTCCGCAAGTTCCTGGTGGACAAGAACCTCGTGGACGCCCACGGCAACCAGGTGGCCGGAGCCGCCCTGCCCGCCGCCGAGGCCAAGAAGAAGCCCGCCAAGAGCGCCTCCACAGACTACAGCGTCGACTTCTGACCCCCCGTCCAGCGCCCCCGGCCCGCCCGCGCGCACCGCGCGGCGCTTCGCCCGTGGCCCCGCGCCCCGAGCGTTGACGCCGCCTCCCGGCCCCGCTAGCATCTTTCACCCGGCCGACGCCAGAGCGCCCGGGCCCACACGGAACCCAAGCCCCACGCACCCATGCACAAAAACTGGATAGAACGACCCGCCGAGCCCGAACCGGCAGACCTCGACGCCTGGGCCGAAGGCCTGGAAGTCACCCCGCTCATCGCCCGCCTGCTCTGGCGGCGCGGCCTGCGCAGCCCGCAGGAGATGGACGTCTACCTCTCCCCGGGCCTGCGCCACCTGGCCGCCCTGGACGCCCTGCCCGGACTGGCCGAGGCCGCCGAGGTCCTGCGCCGGGGGCTCACCGAGGGCCGGACCCTCTTCGTCTGGGGCGACTACGACGTGGACGGCGTCACCGCCACCGCCCTGGTCAAGGACTTCCTGGCCCGGCGCGGCTACGCGGCCGAACACTTCATCCCCCACCGCATAGAGGACGGCTACGGCATGACCGTGCGCGGCGTGGAACAACTGGCCGAACGCGGCGCCGGGCTGCTGCTCACCGTGGACTGCGGCATCACCAACCACGCCGAAGTCGCCCGCGCCCGGGAGCTGGGCCTGCGCGTCGTCGTCTCCGACCACCACCTGCCCGGCGAGGACGGCCCGCCCCCGGCCGACGCCGTGGTCAACCCGCGCCTGTGCGAGTGCCCCTGCCCGGATCTCGCGGGCGTGGGCGTGGCCTTCCTGCTCATGGCGGCGCTCAACCGCACCCTGCCCGGCGAGCCCATCGACGTCCGCCCGCTGCTGGACCTCGTGGCCCTGGGCACCGTGGCCGACGTCGTCCGCCTCCAGGGCCAGAACCGCATCCTGGTCAAAAACGGCCTGCTGCTCATCGCCGAGGCCGCCCGCCCCGGCATCGCCGCCCTCAAGGAGGTAAGCGGCTACGCCCCGGGCGTGGCCCTGGGCGCCGGGCAGGTCGCCTTCTCCCTGGCGCCGCGCATCAACGCCGCCGGGCGCATGGACGACGCCGCCACCGCCCTGGACCTGCTGCTGGCCCCCAGCTACGAGGCCGCCCGGCCCCTGGCCCAACGCCTGGACACCCTGAACTCCAAACGCCGGGGCCAGGAAGACGCCATCCTCGAAGAAGCCCTCAAACAGGCCGCCCAGTTCCCGGACAGCCCCGGCCTCGTGCTCTTCGCGCCCCACTGGCACCCCGGCGTCATCGGCATCGTGGCCTCGCGCCTGGTGGAGCGCCACTACCGCCCGACCCTCATCCTGTGCGAGGAAAACGGCTCCCTCAAGGGCTCCGGGCGCAGCACCCGGGAATTCGACCTGCACCGGGGACTGACCGAATGCGCCGACCTGCTGTCCCGCTTCGGCGGCCACAAGCAGGCCGCGGGCCTGTCCCTGGACCCGGACAACCTCCCGGCCCTGCGCGAGCGGTTCAACGCCTCCGTCGTCGCCCAATGCGGCCCCGAACCCCTGGCCCCGACCCTGCTGCTGGACGCCGAACTGCCCTTCGCCCAGGTGGACTTCGACCTGCTCAAGGAACTGGAAATGCTCCAGCCCTTCGGCCCCGCCAACGCCGAACCCGTGTTCTGCTCCCCGCCCGTCAAGGTCCGCGACCACCGCGTGTTCGGCAAGAACCACGTCAAACTCTCCCTGATGGACCAGGCCTCGGGCACCATCCTCACCGCCAAGGCCTGGCGCATGGCCGAAGCCCTCCCCGCCTCCACCCGGGGCACCAGCATCCGCATCGCCTACTGCCCAAAAATCGACCGCTACCAAGGCACCGCCACCATCGACCTGCAAATCAAGGACTGGCAACCCGCCTAAACGCGCGGCGGCGCCGGGAGCGGGGGGAGGAAAGGCAGAATGCCTCCGGCGGCTGGGGCGCCGCCCCAGACCCCGCTCAAGGGAATAATCCCCTTG
>CAYUIN010000405.1:0-3243 GCA_964444695.1 uncultured Desulfocurvus sp. | reverse complement strand
TCATGGTCTTCTCCGCCAGCTTGCGGACCTCGTCCGCCACCACGGCGAAGCCGCGCCCGGCGTCGCCCGCCCGCGCGGCCTCGATGGCGGCGTTGAGCGCCAAAAGGTTGGTCTGGTCGGCGATGTCGCTGATCACGGTCATCACCTGGCCGATGGCCTCGGCCTGCTTGCCCAGGTCGCCCATCTCGCCGCGCAGCTTCTCGGTCTCGGTGTTCAGCTGGGCGATGGAATCCACCACGCTGGTCACCACCTGGCCGCCGTGCTCGGCGCGGTCCTTGGCCGTGTCCGCGTTGGTGGCCGCGTTGGAGGCGTTGCTGGCGACCTCCAGCACCGTGGCGTTCATCTCCTCCATGGCCGTGGCCGTCTCCGCCGTGCGCTCGCGCTGCGTCTCCGAGCCGTGGCGGGACTCCTGGATCTGCACATTCAGCTCCTCGGAGGCCGAGGCCACCTGGGTCACGATCTCCTCGAGCTGGCCGGCGGCCTGGAGCATGCCCTCGCGGCGCGCGCTCTCGGCGGCCTCGCGGGCCTTGTCGGCCTCCTTGCGGGCGATCTCGGCCGCGGCGGCCTTTTCCTCGGCCTCGCGGCTCTTGGTCTCGATCTCCTGCATGTTGCGTTCGAGGGTGCCGCTCATCTCGTCGAAGGCGCCGCCCAGGGCGCCCAGCTCGTCGCGGCGCGAAAGGCCCAGGCGCGAGCCGAAGTCGCCCGCCGCCAGCCGCCCGGTGAACTCCACCAGCCGCCTCACGGGCACCGTGATGTTGCGCGTCACCAGCAGCGTGACGGCCGCGCCCAGCAGCGCGCTGGCCAGCGTCAGCCCGACGATGATCCCCAGCAGCGACTTGAAGGACGACTGGGCGTCGGCCTCCGCCGCCTCGGCCTGGTTCTGCAGCACTTCCGTCAGGGCGTTGATGTTCTCGCGCATGGCGTCGAAGCGCTCCTTGCTCGCGCCCAGGGCCATGTCCACGATCTCCGGCCCCGTCTCACCCGCCTTGCGCTTGGCCACGATGGCCAGGGAGACCTCGTCCCAGGTCTTGCGCCCCTGCATGTACTTGTCCACCAGCCCCTTCTGGGCCGGGTCCGTGGTCAGCGCCCCGAACTTGCCCACCCGGGTGTCCGCCTGGCCCTTGTTCTCCTCGTAGTCGCCCAGCTGGGTCTTGAAGGCGGGCGTGCCGGGCTCGGCGAAGATCATCGACCGCTCGGCGATCAGCGCCTGATGCAGGTCGCGGTCCGCCTCCAGCAGGAAGACCATGCCCTGCAGGTCGCGGTTGAAGATTTGCTGCAGGTGGTCGTTGATGCTCCTGGCGCTGATGGCCGCGACGCCGCCGATGACCAGCAGCAGCGCGATGTTGAGCGCCAGAATCAGCAACAGCTTGTTTCCGATTCGCATGTTTCCAAGCGCGGACATGATGCCCCCTTTGTGGTGGATGGACCCGGAGTTGCCGGTCAATGTAACAAATGTTGCGGGGATTGGGCAACCATGTGGCGTTTTATAGGCAGCGCCCCTAGTCTCCTATTGCTTTGCCCGGAATCTGGCCGTAGCGTCGGACTGCGGGACTGCCCCCCGCAGGAGGCCGTCATGTTTCGCATCCGCCGCATTTTCGACGACACGCTGCCCCGCGACAGGCAGGCCATCGTCCAGGTCCAGGACATTCTGCGCGCCCAGTTCAAGGACGCCCCGGCCGGGGAATACGAGGACATCCCCGCCAAATTGCGCGACCCGCTGGGCTACAGGTTCAAGACCATCCTCTTCGTGGCCGAGCAGAAATACGCCGTGCGCGGCTTCGCGCTGCTGCTGCACGCGCCGGACCTGTCCTTCTGCTACCTGGACTACATCGGCGCGCTGCCCGGGCGCACCAGCCGGGGCATCGGCGGCTCGCTCTACGGCCGCGTGCGCGAAGAGGCCCTGCTGCTGGGCGACATGGGCATCTTCTGCGAATGCCCCTCGGACGACCCGGCCATCTGCAAGGACGGCTCCCTGCTGCGCCAGAACGCCGCCCGCCTCAAGTTCTACGAGGGCTTCGGCGCCCGGCCCATCGTCAACACCGCCTACGAGACCCCGCTCTCGCCCACGGACGACAGCCCGCCCGTGCTGCTGTTCGACGGCCTGGGCCTGATGCCCGCGCCGCCCCTGGGGCCCACCAAGAAGATCGTGCGCGCCATCCTGGAACGCAAATACGCCGACCGCTGCCCCGAAGGCTACATCGACGCCGTGGTCCGCTCCTTCAGGGACAACCCGGTCCGGATCCGCGCCCCGCGCTACGCCGTCAGCGAATCCCCGGCACCGGCCCCGGGCAGCACCCCGTCCATCCTGCTCACCGTCAACGACAAGCACGACATCCACCACGTGCACGAACGCGGCTACGTCGAATCCCCGGCCCGGGTGCGGACCATCCTCGACGCCCTGGAACCCACGGGCCTGTTCCAACGCGCCGAGGTCCGCCACTACCCCGAGCGCACCATCCTCGCCGTGCACGACGAGGGCATGGTCCGCTACTTCAAGGCCGTGACCTCCAACCTCAAGCCCGGCAAGTCCATCTATCCGTACGTCTTCCCCATCCGGAACCAGGCCCGGCCGCCCAAGGAACTGCCCGTGCGCGCGGGCTACTACTGCCTGGACACCTTCACCCCGCTGAACGCCAATGCCTTCCTGGCCGCAAAGCGCGCCGTGGACTGCGTGCTCACCGCCGCCGACGCGGTGCTCGACGGCCAACGCCTGGCCTACGCCCTGGTCCGGCCGCCGGGACACCACGCCGAACGCCGCTCCTTCGGCGGCTTCTGCTACTTCAACTCCGCCGCCGTCGCCGCGCACCACCTGGCCCCGCACGGGCGCATCGCCATGCTCGACATCGACTACCACCACGGCAACGGCACCCAGGACATCTTCTACGCCCGCGACGACGTGCTCACCGTGTCCATCCACGGCCACCCGTCCTTCGCCTACCCCTACTTCAGCGGCTTCGCCGACGAGACCGGCGAAGGCCGGGGACGCGGCCTGAACCTCAACCTGCCCCTCAAGGAAGAAGCCGACGGCGCCGCCTACGCCAAGGCCCTGGCCAAGGCCCTGGACCGCATCCGCAAATTCGCCCCGAGCATCCTCATCCTCGGCCTGGGCCTGGATACCGCCAAGGGCGACCCCACAGGCACCTGGAGCCTCACCCCGCGCGACTTCGAAGCCAACGGCCACGCCATCGGCTCCCTGGGCCTGCCCGTGCTCGTGGTCCAGGAAGGCGGCTACCGCATCCGCAC
>CAYUIN010000404.1:0-3253 GCA_964444695.1 uncultured Desulfocurvus sp. | reverse complement strand
GCGCGGCCTCGGGGGCCATGGCGGGCTCCCCGGCCTGGGGCTCCCAGGGCGTGGGCTCGTGTGCGGCCTGGGGCGCCGGGGCCGGAGCCTTGGCCGGGGCGGCCTCGGCGGTGTCCGGCTTTGCGGCGGGGGCCTGGGGCTGCTCCTGTGCCGGAGCCGGGGCGGCCTGGGCCTGGGGTTCGGGCTGCTGCGGCGCGGCGGCCGGGGCGGCCGGGGCGGCGTTGACCTGATAGCGCAGGTCGTGCACGGCCACGCGGCCTTCGTCCAGCAGCTCGTTGACGTAGCGCAGGCGCACGCGGCAGCGCTCCAGGATGTCGCTGAGGTGCCTGGTGCGCTCGGGGTCCACGTAGCCCCCGGCGCTGGAGTAGGCCTTGAGTTCGGCGCCGTGCTCCTCCAGCCGGACGATGTCCGTGGTCAGCTTGAGGCGCTCGCGCAGCAGCTGCGGGCCGCTCATGGCGTCGGCGGCGGCGCGGTATTCCGGGTCCGGGCCGCGCATGGCGGCGCAGGCGGCCACCATGGCCAGGACCAGGGTCAGCAGGCAGAGGGCCAGGGCGGGAGCGGCGATGCGGCGCGACAGCGGCATGGGACCTCGCGGGGGGTTACTGGTTCGAGGCCGGGGCCTCGGTCTCGGGTGCGGGCTGGGCCTCGGGACGTGCGGCGGCCTCCGGCTCGGGCGCGGCCTCGGGCTGCGCGGCGGGCGCGGCTTCGGGCGTCACGTCCCCTTGCGGCGCTTCGGCCTCGGGAGCGGCCGCCTCGGGAGCTGCCGCCTCCGCCTCGGGGGCGACCGCCTCGGGCGCGGGCGCATCCTGCACGGCCAGCACGTAGGGCCGGTCCACGATCCACTGTTCATGCACCACGCGCAGGCTCGCCGGGCGGTCCGCCCAGTCGTCCCAGTAGCGGCGCTGCATGCCGAGGACCACCTTCGGCTCCTTGCGTAGCATATCCTCGATCAACGGTAAATCCTGGGTTTCCAGGACATTGCTTCCGCAATAATAGGTGTAGACGCCCGAGTATATCTTGTAGGCCACGGGCGTGTAGCCCTGCTGGATGTACTCGCCCATCAGCTCGCCCTGGGCCTTGGGGCTCATCACGGCGTCCAGCGAGGGCAGGGTCACGCAGGTCAGGGGCTGGACCCAGGCCGTGAAGACCAGGGCCAGCAGCAGCAGCCCGCCCGCCGGGCGCATCCTGCGGGCCAGGAACCACAGGGCCGCCGCCGTCAGGGCCGAGGCCAGGGCCATCCACCACAGGCCCGCGATCTCGAAGTTCGGCCACTGGTGGATGAAGTTGCCGAAGGGCAGCGTCACGGCGACCACGGCGAACAGCCCGCCGATCCACAGCCACAGCCGCCGCGAGCCCGTCTCGCCCAACTCCAGCACGGCGCGCGCCGTGAGGATCGCCAGGGCCGGGAACAGCGGCAGCAGGTAGACCACGATCTTGGTGGACAGGCTGGTCAGCAGGGCGAAGCCCGTGAGCACGATCATCCACAGGTAGGTGCTTCCGGCGCGCTGCTCCTCGCGCCTGGCGCGCCACAGCCCGGCCCAGAAGCTCCCCCGGGCCAGCCGCCCCAGCGGCAGGGCCACGAGGACGAAGGTCCAGGGCATCCAGGCCGCGGGCAGGGTGGCGAAGTAGTGCCAGAAGGGCTGCTCGTGGTGCGAGGCGTTCACGGCGCGGCGGTAGATCTGCTTGTAGAAGATGTTCTCCACCAGTTCGTGTTCGCCGCCGACCCAGGCCGCCAGGACCCAGGCCCCCAGCAGCAGCACGCAGGCGCCCAGGCCGATGGCCACGTCGCGCCGAAGCAGGCGGCGCAGCCTGCCCGTCCAGGCCAGATGGGCCACGCCGGCCAGCAGCGGGAAGGCCAGGCCCAGGGGGCCCTTGGTCAGCGTCGCCAGCCCGGCCAGCAGGAACCCGGCCAGCATCAGGCCCGTGGCCCGCTCCTTGTTCCAGGCGCGGAACAGGCAGATGTGCGAGGCCGTGATCAGCGTGGCGAAGAGCAGGTCCATGCGCGAGTAGTGCGTCAGGCCCACGAAGTAGAAGCAGGTCAGCAGCACCAGCCCGGCGCCCAGGGAGACCTGACGCCCGGCGGCCGCCACCAGCCGCGAAAGGGCCATGGTCGCCGCCAGGAACACCAGCCCGGAGACCGCCGCCCCGGCCATGAACAGCGCCGGGACCGCGCCCTTGAACAGCGGCAGCAGCCCCGTCAGGAACCAGAAGTAGACCGGCGGCTTGTCCGGGTAGGGCACGCCGTTTAGGTACATCACCAGCCATTTGCCGGAGTGGATCACGTTCTCGAAGACGTTGGCGTAGCGGATCTCGTCGGAGAACCACAGGGCCCGGGCGTCCAGGACGAAGATCGTCTGCAGGCCGAGCAGCAGGGCCGCCGCCACCAGCGGGGCCCAGGCCAGGGCGGCGTAGAGTCGCCCCAGCAGCTTATCGAAGGTGGTCATGGGGAGGCGGACCGTCCTTGGTTGTGCCGAACGCGTAAGCCGCGAAGCCCGACACGGAGCCGAACATCCAGCCGAAGAACACGTCGGTGGGGTAGTGCTGGAAGAGGTACAGGCGCGAGAAGCCCACCAGGGCGATGGCCAGCCCCAGGGCCAGGGACAGCGGCGCGCGCCGCAGCCACAGCGCCAGGGCCACGCAGGAGCCGGTGATCTCCGCGGTGTGGCCCGAGGGCAGGGAGTGGAAATAGGGGTCCAGGGTCAGCGGCCGGAAGAGCAGGGTCGCCGCCTCGGGGCGCGGGCGGCCCAGGGCCATCTTGGTCAGCGTGACCACGGCCAGGCAGATCAGCAGCTGGGAGAGGATGTAGGCCGCGACGAAGCGCGTGCGCCGCTTGTCCCCGGCGCGCAGCCCGCCCGCGAGCAGACCCAGGTAGGCCAGGTAGAAGGCCGGGTTGCCCCAGTCGCTCACGGCCTGCATCAGGCCCTTGACGTAGGGGTGGACGTCCTTGTGCAGCCGGAAGACCGCCAGGGCGTCGGCCTCGGAGCCGAAGAGCCAGGCGAGCAGGGCCAGGAGCCCCAGCAGAGGCAGGGAGGCCAGCAGAAAATGGCCTGCCGGGAAGGTGGCGCGCATGGGCCGTGTATAGGGCATGGGCTGCGTCCTGGCAAGGACCGGGCCGTCGGGGGCGGCACCTTTTCGGCTGCGCGCCGGGGGCGGACGGGGTATGCTGGGCGCGCGGCCCGCACGGGCCGGGGAGGCGCCGATGATCCGACACGGTATCGCGGCCCGCGCGGCGGGCCTGACCCTGCTGGCCTGG
>CAYUIN010000403.1:0-3256 GCA_964444695.1 uncultured Desulfocurvus sp. | reverse complement strand
ATGCCGAAGCCCTTGGAGATGGAAAAGGCCACGGCCAGCAGCGGCACCAGCGACAGCGCCGTGGTGAAGGCCAGGGCCGAGGCCCACAGCAGGCACTGGTCGGACACGAACCCGTGCCCGACCATGGCCGCCCAGCGCACCATGCCGTGCACGGCGGCCTGGGGCCGCGTCAGGCCCCGGGGCCGGGCCCCCGGGCGCAGGTAGTCGGGCACTTCGCCCCGGCGCAGGCGGTCGAGCATCTCGCTTCCTCCAGACGGGCTAGGCGATGCCCGTCTCTTCGGCCACGGTGGCCATGGCCGGGATGGCCAGGTCCAGAAATTCCGTCAACTCCATGCCCAGGCGCTCGCACTCGCGGATGCGCTCGCGGCTCACGGCGGCGGCGAAGGCCTTGTCCTTCATCTTCTTCTTCAGGCTCTTGGGCTGCATGCCCTCCATGCGCGTGGGCCGCACCAGCGCCGCCGCGCTGATCAGCCCCGTCACGGTCTCGGCGCAGCGCAGGGCGTAGTCGAACGGACCGGCCGCGGCCACGCCCGTGCACTCCTCGTTGTGCGCGGCGATGGCTTGCAGCGCGTCCCCGGGCATCCGGCCCTCCAGCATGGCCACGGCCTCCAGCCCGTGGCGGGCGGGGTTCTCCTTGGTCTGCGGGTAGTCCAGGTCGTGCAGAAGCCCCGTGACGCCCCACAGCTCGGCATCCTGCCCCAGCCGCCCGGCCAGGGCGCGCATGATGGCCTCGGTCTGGATGGCGTGGTTCACCAGGTGCGGTTCGGGGTTCTGGGCCTTGACCAGTTCCAGGGCTTCGTCGCGGTTGAGCATCCGTGTCCTCCGGGGATTGGGCTGTCCTCGGCCCTCGCGGGCCGCGCGGCGCCAGGGCGCGGGCCCGGCGCCGTTTTGGGGCCAGTATAAGCATCGCGCTGAAAAGGGCAAATCTTTTGCCCCCTTGGTGCTTCCGGCCGCAGGGCACGCTTTTTGCTCAACCTCCCGTGCGGGCGCCCCGCGCGCCGGAAAACCGACACCCCACGAGGACCACGCAGGACAATGGCCGTCTCTCCCATCAGCTTCTCGCTGCCCGTCTCGCAGCTGCGCGAAACCCTGGACCGCTCCGGCCAGGGCCACGGCGCCGCGCTGCCCACGCCGGGCGCGGGACCGGCCTCCGGCGTCGCCCAGCGCTTCGCCAACGCCCTGCACGAGGCGCTGCAGACCGGCGGCCCCGAAGCCCTGGACCAGCTCTCCCAGGCCTCCCTGGGCTCCGGGTTCCTGTCCATGATGCAGGGCGCGGGCGCCTCCAAGGCCGCCGGACTGGCCGAGGCCAACCTGCTCCTGGACACCCTGCAGGGCGCCGCGAACGGCCAGACCCCCGACCTCGCCGGGCTGCTCGGCGCCGCCATCCCCGGCGGCCTCAAGGGCGCGGACCTGAGCCGCGTGGCCCAGGCCCTGAACACCGCCTTCGCCGCCCCCGCGAACCCCGGCCCCCAGGCCGCCGCCGCCCCGCAGCGCATCCACGGCCCAAGCCGCATCCAGGGCCCCACGCGCCTGGATGCCGCCGCCCCGGTCCAGGCGCCGCAGGCCGGCACCGCCGCCGCCGAAGTCCCGCGCCCGGACCAGATCGTCTCCGCCGCCCGGACCGGCGACGCCGCCGCCACGAGCCCGACCCTGCACCTGGCCAAGGCCGCCCTGGCCCGCCGGGCCTACGGCAAGGCCGAGGCCCAGGCAGCGCGCGGCTCCGGCGTCGACATCCTCGGCGCCCTCTCCGCCCGCTTCGAATCCGGCGGGGACGCCGCCGCCGTGGGCTACGACCGCGTGGGCGGCACCTCCTACGGCACCTACCAGATCTCCTCGCGCGCCGGGACCTTCGACTCGTTCATGACCTTCCTGCACAAAAACGCCCCGGACATCGCCTCCCGGCTCCAGGCCGCCGGACCCGCCAACACCGGCTCCACCGCCGGGCCCATGCCCTCGGCCTGGAAGACCATCGCCCACGAACAACCCCGGCGCTTCGAACAGCTCCAACACGACTTCATCCGTGAGACCCACTTCAACCCGGCCCTGCAAAAGATCGCCGACGCCACCGGCGTCGACCTCTCCGGACGCAACCAGGCTCTGGCCCAGGTGCTCTGGAGCACCGCCGTGCAACACGGCGCCACCGGCTCCGCGCGCATCTTCTCCTCCGCCCTGGAAGCCCTGGGCTCCATGGCCCCCGGACCCGACTCCGAACGCTCCCTGATCCGCGAAGTCTACGCCCGCCGCTCCGGCAACTTCACCAGCTCCACGCCCCACGTCCAACAGGCCGTCAAGGGCCGCTTCACCCAGGAAATGAGGGCCGCCCTGTCCCTGCTCGACGGTACCTCCCTGCTCGATACCGGCGCCTGATCCCGGACGCCCCGCTCCCCGCCCGCCAGGTATCACGGCTGTGCGTTACGCACCGTGCGGTGCGTGCTTGATCGACGGGCCGCAGCGGTGCACAAAGGGAGGGCAAAGTCCATATCCAGGAGGAAGGCATGAAGGCTGTTGCGATCAACGGGAGCCCGAGGAGGAAGTGGAACACGGCGCAGCTGCTCGAAAGCGCCTTGCAGGGCGCGCGGGAGGCCGGGGCGCAGACCGAGCTGGTGCACCTGTACGGGGTGGAGTTCACGGGCTGCGTGAGCTGCTTCGAGTGCAAGAAGATCGGCGGCGACAGCTACGGGCGCTGCGCGGCGCGCGACGGGCTGGCCCCGATCCTGGAACGGGCCCTGGAAGCGGACGTGCTGCTGCTGGGCACGCCGGTGTATTTCGGGAGCGAGACCGGCATGATGCGCTGCTTCCTGGAACGCCTCCTGTTCCCACTGGTGACCTACACCCCGCAGTACGAACGGCTCTACGACGGCCCGGCCCGGGCCGCGCTGCTCTACACCATGAACATCACCGACCAGGAACTGGCGCCCTACGGCCAGGACCAGCGCATCGCCCACACCCAGAACGTGATGGCCCGCGTCTTCGGCTCCTGCGAACTGCTGCTGGCCACGGACACCCTCCAATTCACGGACTACGACAAATACCTCTCCACCCGCTTCGACCCCGAAGCCAAGAAAACCCGCCACGAAACCACCTTCCCCCAAACCCTGACCAAGGCCCAAACCCTGGGCCGCACCCTGGCCCAGCGCGACGCCTGAGGCGCGGGCGACGCGACGGCAGCGGGGGACGACCGGCGGACCGGGAGGCCATGGGCGCGGACGGAATGCCTCCGGCGGCTGGGGCGCTATCTCTGCTCTCCCCAGTCCTT
>CAYUIN010000402.1:0-3260 GCA_964444695.1 uncultured Desulfocurvus sp. | reverse complement strand
CCAAGGAATTTCCCGACGTGGCCTTCATGCACTGCTCGGGCTACAAGACCGCCCCGAACATGAGCGCCTACTTCGGCCGCATGTATGAAGCCCGCTACCTCTCCGGCATGGTCGCCGGGGCGATGTCCAAGTCCGGCAAGCTGGGCTACGCCGCCGCCTTCCCGATCCCCGAGGTCATCCGCGGCATCAACGCCTACGCCCTGGGCGCCCAGGCCATGAACCCCGAAGCCGAGGTCCGCGTGGTCTGGACCAAGACCTGGTACGACCCGGCCAAGGAGAAGGAAGCCGCCAAGAGCCTGCTGGACGTGGGCTGCGACGTCATCGCCCAGCACCAGGACTCCCCCGGCCCGCAGGAGGCCGCCCAGGAGCGCGGCGTCTACTCCGTCGGCTACCACACCGACATGACCGCCTTCGCCCCCAAGGCCCACCTCACCGCGCCCATCTGGAACTGGACCCCGTTCTACGAGAAGATCGTGAAGGACATCATCGCCGGCACCTGGAAGCACGGCTCCTACTGGCCCGGCATGGCCGACGGCGTCGTCGACCTGGCCCCCTACGGCGCCATGGTCCCGCAGGAAGTGCGCGACGTCGTGGACGCCCGCAAGCAGGAGATCAAGGACGGCGCCTACAAGGTCTTCACCGGCCCGGTGTTCGACCAGACGGGCAAGGAAGTGGTTCCCGAAGGCCAGGTGGCCTCGGACGAGACGCTGCTGGGCATGACCTGGTTCGTCAAGGGCGTCGTCGGCACCACCGAATAGCCCGCGAGGATCGATGTTCGGCTATACCGTCAGCAAACGAATGGAGCCCCCGCGCTGGGGCTCCATTCTTGTTTTTCCCACGGCCGTGGCGTTGTCCCTGGCCGTGAGCTGCCTGCTGCTCGCGGCCCAGGGCAAGTCCCCGGCGGCGGGGATGTCCATGCTCTGGCACGGGGCCTTCGGGGCCTGGTACACCGTCGAGGACACGCTGCTCAAGACGGTGCCCATCTTCCTGTGCTCGCTCGGCGTGGCCGTGGCCTTCCGCATGCAGGTCTGGAACATCGGCGCCGAGGGCCAGTTCGCCCTGGGCGCCGTGGGCGCCACCTGGGCGGCGCTGACCTTCCCGGGCCTGCCGGGCTGGCTGCTCCTGCCGCTGATGTTCGCCTGCTCGGCGGCGCTGGGCGGGCTGTGGGCCATGTTCCCGGCCTGGCTCAAGCTGCGCCTGTCCATCAACGAGATCATCAGCACCCTGATGCTCAACTACATCGGCATCCTGATCCTGGAATGGCTGGTCTACGGCCCCTGGAAGGACAGCGCCAGCTTCGGCTTCCCCATGACCAAGGAGTTCGTGCCCGCCGCCGTCATCGGGCATTTCCCGGGGACGCGGCTGCACTGGGGGCTGGCGGTCTGCGTGGCCTGCGCCGTGCTGCTGTGGGTCTTTCTGACGCGCACCCGCCTGGGCTTCGAGCTGCGGGCCAGCGGCGAGAGCCTGGGCGCCGCGCGCTACGCCCGCATGCCCTACAATTTCCTGGTGCTGCTGGTCATGGGCCTGTGCGGCGCCATGGCGGGCTGGGCCGGGCTGCTGGAGGCCTCGGCCGTGGTCGGCAGGCTCCAGCCCAGCCTGGTGGTCGGCTACGGCTACACGGCCATCGTCGTGGCCTGGCTGGCCCGGCTGTCCCCGGCGCGCATCGCCCTGGCCTCGTTCTTCCTGGCCGCGCTGCGCGTGGGCACGGAGAACCTGCAACTGGAGCTGGGCGTCCCGGCGGCCTTCGGCGGGATCATGGAAGGCCTGATCCTGCTCTCGGTCCTGGCCGGGCAGTTCTTCGACACCTACCAGCTGCGCCGCACGGCCAAGGGGAACTAGCATGGAAACCGCGATGCTCATCCCCCTGCTGGCCGCCGCCATCCAGTCCGGCACGCCCATCCTCTTCGCCACCCTGGGCGAAATGTTCACCGAGCGCTCGGGCATCCTGAACCTCGGCGTGGAAGGCATGATGATCGTCGGCGCGCTGGCCGCCTTCCTCACCGCCAAGACCACGGGCTCGCCGTGGCTCGGCGTGCTGGCCGGCGGGTGCGCGGCGGCGCTGGTGGGTGGGCTGCACGGCCTGATCTGCCTGCACTTCCAGGGCAACCAGACCGTCTCCGGCCTGGCGCTGACCATCTTCGGCACGGGCCTGGCCAACTACCTGGGCACGCCGTACATCGGCCAGCAGGCCCCGGGCTTCGCGCCCTTCGCCGTGCCCGGCCTGTCCTCCCTGCCCCTGCTGGGCGACGTGTTCTTCCGCCACGACGCGCTGGTCTACCTGTCCTACCTCGCGCCGCTGGTCTTCTGGTTCCTGTGGCACCGCACCCGCGCGGGCCTGGCGCTGACAGCCGCCGGGGAATACCCCAAGGCCGCCGCCGCCGCGGGCCTGTCCCCGGTGCGCCTGCGCTGGGTCGGCATCCTGGCGGGCGGGTTTCTGGTCGGCCTGGGCGGGGCCTACCTGTCCCTGGCCTACACCCACCTCTGGACCAACGGCATGACCGCCGGGCGCGGCTGGATCGCCGTGGCCCTGGTGATCTTCGCCTTCTGGCGCCCGGGCCGCGCCGTGTTCGGCGCCTACCTCTTCGGCGGGGTCATGGCCTTCCAGCTCAGGCTCCAGGCCTCGGGCACCAACGTGCCCTCCTCGTTCCTGCTGATGCTGCCCTACGCCCTGACCATCCTGGCCCTGGTCTTCTCGGCCCTGCGGGGCCGGGGCGGCAGCTCCAGCGCCGCGCCCGCCGCCCTGGGCGTGAACATCGAGCCGGAGGGCTGAGCCGATGTTCAAGACGCAGCCCGAAACCCCGCTGGTCCGCCTGGAAGGCATCAGCAAATCCTTCGGCCCCGTGAAGGCCAACCAGGACATCAGCCTGGACATCCACGCCGGGAAGGTCCTGGCGCTGCTGGGCGAGAACGGCGCGGGCAAGTCCACCCTGATGAACATGCTCTCGGGCGTGTTCGCGCCCGACGCCGGGCGGATCCTCATCGACGGCGAGCCCGTGTCCCTGGCCAGCCCGGCGGACGCCATCGCCGCCGGAATCGGCATGGTCTACCAGCACTTCATGCTGGTCAGCTCCATGACCGTGGCCCAGAACGTGCTGCTGGGGCAGGAGGGCTCCTTCCTGGTCCGCCCGCGCGAGATGCAGGAGCGCGTCGGCCGCCTGGCCAAGCGCTACGGCCTGGACATCGACCCCGCCGCCCGCGTGGCCGACCTGTCCATGGGCGAGCGCCAGCGCGTGGAGATCCTGAAACTTCTGCAACGCGAC
>CAYUIN010000401.1:0-3278 GCA_964444695.1 uncultured Desulfocurvus sp. | reverse complement strand
AGGTCCAGGACAGAGTCCTGGCGGGGTCTGGGGCAGAGCCCCAGCCGCCGGAGGCATTCCGTCCGGCCCGCGCGCGCCCGCCGTGGGTCGTGCGTTCTATTCCTGGGCGTAGACGCGGTCGAGGATGGCGGCGCCGCCGGCTTCGAGGACGTCGTCGGCGAGGGCGAGGCCGAGTTCGAAGGCGTCTTCGGCGTAACCTTCGGCCTGTCGGCGGATGGCGTTGCTGCCGTCGGTATCGGCGAGGAAGCCGTGCAGTCGGACGCGGTCGCCGTCGTCCAGGAGTTCGGCGTAGGCGGCGATGGGCACCTGGCAGCCGCCGTCGAGTCCGGTAAGGAAGCCGCGTTCGGCGCTGACGGTGACGGCGGAGTCCTCGTGGTCGAGGAAGTCGAGGAATTCGGCCATGGGCCCTTGTTCGCGGTATTCGATGCCCAGGGCGCCCTGGGCCACGGCGGGCAGGAAGTCGGGCGGGGTCAGCGGGCTCATTTTGGGTGCGGCGAGGCCGAGGCGTTTGATGCCTGCGCTGGCCATGACGATGGCGTCGTATTGTCCTTCTTCGAGTTTGCGCAGGCGGGTATCGACGTTGCCGCGCAGGTCCTGGATGTTCAGGTCGGGCCGCAGGGAGCGCAGCAGGGAGGCGCGGCGCAGGGAGCTGGTGCCGACGGTGGCGCCCTGGGGCAGGGCGTCCAGGCCGTCGTAGTGGACGCTGAGCAGGGTATCGGTGTTGTCTTCGCGTTCGGGGATGATGCCCACGACGAGGCCTTCGGGCAGTTCCACGGGCACGTCCTTCATGGAGTGCACGGCGAGGTCGGCGCGGCCGTCCAGGAGGGCTTCTTCTATTTCCTTAACAAAGAGCCCTTTGCCGCCGACCTTGGCCAGGGGCACGTCGAGGATCTTGTCGCCGGTGGTCTTGATTTGCAGCAGTTCCACCGTGGTTCCCGGGTATTGGGCCTCGATGCGATCCTTGATGTGATTGGCCTGCCACAGGGCGAGCTTGCTGCCCCGGGTGGCGATGGTGACTTTTTGCATCCGCGTCTGGTCCTTGGGTCGGCTGGGTGTGAGCGGTCGCCGCGAGCCGGTTGTGGGCCCGTGGCGACGGGGGAGCGGGGCCTAGTGGCAGCTGGCGCAGTTGCCGCCGGAGCAGCCGGAGCAGCTGGAGCCGGAGGAGGAGGCGCCGCCGGTGCTGGCGCCGCCCGAGTTCTTGTGGCGGCAGCAGGACATGAGCCGGGCGGTCTTTTTGGAGCCGCAGGCCGGGCAGGGGACGTCGGGCTCGGATCCGAAGACGAGTTCCTCGAACTCCTTGCCGCAGTCGTCGCATTTGAATTCGTAGATGGGCACGGTGTCCTCCGTGGTCTTTATTCGCCTTCGAGGTAGGGCGTGAGTTCCATCACGGCCTCGAAGAGGTAGTGGTCCACGAGTTTGCAGAGCATGTGTCCCGCCGCGATCTGGACTTCCTGGACCAGCGGGGTGTGTCTGCTGGGGACCATGAGCAGGTGGTCGCAGTACGGGGCCATTTCGCCGCCGCCCTGTCCGGTCATGCCGACGGTGACGACGCCTTTTTCGCGGGCGGCGCGCAGGGCGTGGACGAGGTTGGCGCTGTTGCCCGAGGTGGAGATGGCGCACAGGACGTCGCCGCGCAGCCCCAGGGCCTGGACCTGTTTTTCGAAGACCTGCTCGAAACCGTAGTCGTTGCCGATTGCAGTAAGTATGGAAGTGTCGGTGGTCAAGGCCACGGCGGGCAGCGGGGGCCGTTCGAGCAGGAAGCGGTTGACGAATTCGGCGGCCAGGTGTTGGGAGTCGGCTGCGGAGCCGCCGTTTCCGGCGAACAGGATCTTGCCGCCGCGCGCCAGGGCCAGGGCCATGGCCCGGGCGACCTCGACGACCTTGTCCACCTCTTCGCGGAAGAACTTGTCGCGCAGCTCGCAGCCGGCGGCGGAGTGTTCGAGCACGATTCTGCGGGTTTCGTCGGACATGGGCGCGTCTCCGTGTTTTCCTGGTGCGTGCCCGCCTCGCGGGCGGGCTTATGAGCTATCGTAAAACAATGTGCAAGACAACACCACGCCTGGCGGCCCCGCCGGAAGCTGCTGAAACAAAAAAATTTATAATCGAGAAAAATTTTCCTTCACATTTTCGTAAAACGAAAATCCTCGTGGTTTCTTGCTATTGTTTCGAAAACGAGACGCCGCGTCGACGAGAATTCGCCCAAAGTATTGCCCATTTGGCATTTTTGTCGTTTTTTCAATCTTTATTTGTGGCTCAAGTTCAGGTATCGATTTCCATCGTCAGTTGCGAACCAGTTTTTCATGCGAGGAGGAAACCCATGAAGAAAGCTCTCTTGTTGGCCCTGGCCGCGATCTTTATGATGTCCTCGGTGGCCCTGGCCTCCGAGACCATCAAGATCGGTTTCAACATCCCCCTGACCGGTGACATCCCCAAGGTCGGCGAGTCGTCCAAGAACGCCGCCGAAATGCTGAAGGAAGACATCAACTCCGCAGGCGGCCTCGAAGTGGGCGGCCAGAAGTACATGCTCGAGTTCATCTACGAGGACAACGAGTCCAAGGCCGACTCCGCCGTCAACGTGGCCCTGAAGCTCATCGAGCGCGACGAGGTCGTGGCCATCATCGGCCCGAACTCCTCCAAGCAGGCCGTGCCCGCCGGTGGCACCTGCGACGACAACCAGACCCCGATGATCACCCCCTGGTCCACCAACCCGGACACCACCCTTGATCGTCCGTGGGTCTTCCGCGCCGCCTTCCTGGATCCGTTCCAGGGCCCCGTGGCCGTGGACTTCGCCACCAAGACCTTCGGCGCCAAGACCGCCGCGGTGCTGTTCGACATCTCCAACGACTACTCCGTTGGCCTGGCCGAGATCTTCAAGGCCGACTTCGAGAAGAAGCACGGCGCCGGCACCGTGGTGGCCTTCGAGTCCCACGGCACCAAGGACCAGGACTTCTCCGCCCAGCTGACCAAGATCGTCGGCGCCAAGCCCGACTTCATCTTCCTGCCCGACAACTACAACCAGGTGGCCCTGATCATGAAGCAGGCCCATGACCTGGGTTGGGCCGGTCCCGTCATGGGCGCCGACGCCTGGGGCTCCTCCGAGCTGATGACCCTGTGCGGCGACGACTGCAAGGGCCAGTACTTCTCCACCCACTACGCCGCCGCCGGTGCCAAGGGCGCCACCAAGGTCTTCATCGACCGCTACGCGGCCAAGTTCAACGAGACCCCGGACGACGTCGCGGCCCTGACCTGGGACGCCACCCGCCTGGTGCTCAAGGCCA
>CAYUIN010000400.1:0-3280 GCA_964444695.1 uncultured Desulfocurvus sp. | reverse complement strand
TCGTGGCTCATGTTGGCCAGGAACTCGTCCTTCATCTTGGTGGCGTTCTCGGCCAGGTCGCGGGCCTTGCGGATCTCGTCCTCGACGCGTTTGCGGTTGGTGATGTCGCGCGCCACCTCGATGGCGCCCACGGGCTCGCCGTCGGCGCCGAGGATCGGGTAGCCCTTGACCTGCCAGGTGCGTCCGGCCTCGCCTTCCACCTCGGCCTCCACGGGCTCGTGCCGGGCCAGGGCGCTTTCCACCGGGCAGTTCTGGGACAGGCAGGACTTCTTGTAGCCGTGCCAGACCTCGAAGCAGCGCCGCCCCCGGACCTCTTCCGGGGTCATGCCCGCCAGCCGGCAGGCCGCGCGGTTGGCCCACAGGATGCGCTTTTGCGGGGTCTGGTAGAGCACGCATTCGGAGATGGTGTCGAGGATGATCTTCTTTTCGCCCTCGCTGGCCCGCAGGGCGGACTCGGCGGCGTGGCGGTCGGTGATGTCGATGCCCGATTCCCAGGTGTGCCAGCCGGGCATGGGCGGGTCGCCGGTGATGCGTGTCCAGAGGATGGTCCTGCGCGAGCCGTCGGCGGCGGTGGTCTCGGCCTCCATGGTCAGGGGCAGATCGGTGGACTGGTGCCGCAGTTCCAGCGCGCGGCGGAATCCCGGGTCCGGGAAGAGCATCTCCCGGGCCTTGGGGTTGCCGATGATCTCTTCGGCGCCGTAGCCCAGCACGCGTTCGCACTCGCGGTTCCAGAAGACGTAGTTGCCGCGCTCGTCGTGGGCGTGGATCAGCACGGGCAGGCTTTCCACCAGGCGGCGCAGGCGTTTTTCGTTTTCCCAGACGGCGTGCTCGGTGTTGCGGCGGTCGGTGATGTCCGTGAGGATGCAGACGAAGCCGGTCAGGGTGCCGTCGTCGTCGCGCACGCCGCGCGAGACGTGGTCCACCCACACGGCCAGGCCGTCGGCGCGCAGCACGCGTTTTTCGATGTGGAACCCGTCGCGTCTGCCGTCCACGATGTCCATGACGTTGCGGGCCGAGAGCTCGCGGTCGTCGGGGTGGATGATCTCGACGGCGTGCATGCCGATCAGGGCGGCGGCTTCCTGTTGCAGGATGTCGGCGAAGCGCTGGTTGACCTCGCGGAAGTGCATGCCGGAGTCGAGCAGGGCGATGCCGCAGCCCGCGAAGTGGAAGATGCTTTGGAACAGGCCGAGGGTTCCCTGGTCGGGGCCAGGGCGAGTGCGGCCACGCAGGGCGGCGATTTCCGCCCTGGCGGCATCCAGTTCGGCCTTCAGGCGGTCGATTTCACCCTGGCAGGCCAGTGGGGTTTCCGTCTTCATGGCAGTGTTGCGTGTTTGGTCCGCGGATTGATGTCCCGGGTTTCCGGTGCGGGAAAGGCCGGTGCAACGTTGGCGAGTCTGTGGGATGGTGGCGATTTTGTCAATGTATTTGGCCCGGGACCTGGGCCGGCGGGTGGCCGTGGCTGTTGTCTCCGGGGCCGATCGCTGGTAGAGAGGGCGGGACGCATCGGGCCCGCCGCTGGGGACGGGCCGGACCATGGGTCGCGAGGAGGCGAAAACGGTGCAGGTGACGGCCACGGAATTTCCCGGTCTCTTGGTGCTGCGGCCCAAGGTCATCCGCGACAGCCGCGGGTATTTCCTGGAGAGCTACAGCCGGGCCGTGATGGCCGGGCACGGCGTGCGCTGCGAGTTCGTGCAGGACAATCACGCCCTGTCCGTGCAGCCCGGGGTGTTGCGCGGGCTGCACTTCCAGCTCCCGCCCTCGGCCCAGGCCAAGCTGGTGCGCGTTTCGCGCGGCGAGGTCTTCGACGTCGCGGTGGATCTGCGCCGGGGCTCGCCCACCTACGGCCGCTGGTACGGCGAGACGCTGTCCGCCGAGAACTTCGTCCAGCTCTTCATCCCGGCGGGTTTCGCCCATGCCTACCTGACCCTCAGCGAGAACGTCGAGTTCCAGTACAAGGTGGACGCGCCGTATGACGGCGCGCGCGACACCGGCCTGTTGTGGAGCGACCCGGACATCGGCATCCGCTGGCCCGTGACGGAACCGGTCCTGTCCGACAAGGATAGGGCCCTGCCGCGCCTGCGCGATTTCGACTCGCCCTTCGTCTTCGACCCGCACGCCCCCTGCGGCGGCGCGCCAAAGGAGCAGCCATGACCGCCAACGACACCGTCGCCGAGGCCCTCGCGGGTTGTCAGGCCATCATTCTCGCCGGGGGGTCGGGCACGCGGCTGTGGCCCTATTCCCGCAGCCTGCTGCCCAAGCAGCTGCTGGCGCTGACCGGCTCGCAGACCATGCTCCAGCAGACCGTGGCCCGGTCCCTGGAGGCCTTCGGGCCCCGGGACGTGTGGGTGGTCACCAACGACGAGCAGTTCTTCGAGGTCCGCAACCAGATTTCCGGCCTGGACCCGGCCCTGGATGGGCAGGTGCTGGCCGAACCCATGCGCCGCAACACGCTGCCCGCCATCCTGCTGGGCATGGCGCGGGCCTATGAGCGCGACCCCGAAGCCCTGGCGGCCGTGTTTCCCTCGGACCACATGATCCACAAGCCCGAGGTCTGGCGCGAGGCCCTGGGCCGGGGCGCGGCCCTGGCCCGCCAGGGCTGGTTCGTGACCTTCGGGGTGGTGCCGGACAAGGCCGAGACCGGCTACGGCTACATCGAGCGCGGCGAGGCCCTGGGCGACGACTGCTACCAGGTGGCGCGCTTCGTGGAGAAGCCGGACCTGGCCACGGCCGGGGAGTTCCTGGCGGGCGGGCGGCACTACTGGAACAGCGGGATGTTCGTGTTCCACGTCGGGGCCTTTCTGGACGCCGTGCGCGAGCACCAGCCCGAGCTGGCCGCCTGGTGGGACTCCCGGGGCGAGACGCCGCTGGCCGAGGGCTACGCGGCCCTGCCCGACGTCTCCGTGGACTACGGGATCATGGAGCACGTCTCGCGCCAGGCCGTGGTCCGGGCGGACTTCGGCTGGGACGACCTGGGCAGCTGGGAGGCCCTGTACCGCATGGGCGCCAAGGACGAGGGCGGCAACGTCGTCCAGGGCGACGTGCTGGCCATGGACTGCCGGGACAGCCTGCTGCTGTCGCGCGGGGGCAAGCTGGCGGCCCTGGAGGTCCGGGGGATGATCGTCGTCCAGACTCGCGACGCGACCCTGGTCTGCCCCATGGACAAGGTCCAGCGCGTCAAGGACGTGGTCACGCAGCTGAAGCGGGAGCAGAGCCAGCTGGTGGAGGCCCACGTCACCGTGCGCCGCCCCTGGGGCAGCTACACCGTGCTGGAGGAGGGGCC
>CAYUIN010000399.1:0-3282 GCA_964444695.1 uncultured Desulfocurvus sp. | reverse complement strand
GCGCGGTCCGGGGCCTGGAGCCTTTGGGCTTCGTCCTGCGAGCGGCGGGCCTGCTTGAGGATGTAGCGCGCCGTGTCCGTGAATGAACGGCCCATCAGTTCCGCCGCGCGGTCGCTGTACGGGAAGAGATAGTGGCGCAGCAGCCGGGCCGCGTGCTCGCGCCAGGCCCGGCGCATGGCCTCGCGGTCCGCGCCGCCGATGGCCGCCGCGATGGCCCGGGTGCAGTCCTCGGGGTCGCTGATCTCGTGGCTCGCGCCGCTGCCGGACAGGGACGTCCGCCCGAGCATGACCACCGGCCGCCCGTGGGTCAGGGCCACGTAGGCCACCGTGGACAGCAGGGTGATGGTCACGTCGGCCTGCTCCACGCATTCCAGCAGGTTGGCGTACTTGAGGGTGATCACCCGTTCGGGGTGGTAGCGCCCGCCCGCCGGGGGCAGGTTGGGATGGGGCTTGAACAGCAGGTACCAGTCGTTCTCCTCGCAGACCCGCCACAGGTGCTCCAGGGCGTCGGCGGTGTCCACGAAGAACGGCGAGTGGACCTTGGAGCGCTCCCACCACACGGGGAGCATCCCGGTCTGCCAGTCGTTGACGCCCGCGTAGAACAGCACGGGGCGGCCCGTGTCGCGGCGGATGGAGTCCGCCAGATCGCGCACGGCCCCGGGCGCGGACTGGATCTTGCGGTCGTATTTGTCGCGCACCAGATAGTCCAGGTAGGCGTCGGCGCGTTCCAGGTCCGCCGGGTCCAGGGGCAGGCTGTTGAACTCCTCGGGCCGCGAGGCCGGGCCGCTCTCGGCCATCTCGCCCTCGGGGTCCAGGCCCAGGGTGTCGCCCAGAAAGCCCTCGTGGGTGAACAGCGAGGGGATGCCGTAGAGGTCGCAGATGTGGCGGTTGATGTGGGCCATGGAGTTCCACTGGTGCCACAGGATGCACAGGCTCGGGCCGTGGCGGCGGACCAGGTAGTCGAACACGGCGGCGTCGTGGGTGACCTTGTCCAGGCAGGCCTGCCAGGAGGGGCGCTTGGCGCCCTGGACGTGGCAGTGGTGCAGGGTCACGGCCTCGTGGAGCGCCTGGCGGGTGCCCGGGGCCTTCAGCCAGGCGTCGGAGCGCCAGGGGCCGGGAATGGCCAGGGAGTGGGCCTGGACGTAGTCCAGCGGCGTGTCCAGCTCGAAGGGCGCATGGTGCACGGCCAGCATGCGCCAGCCGCGCGCACGCAGGTCGGCGTCGATCTTCTCGAAGCAGCGGCGCTTTTCGCGCCCGACCTCCACGTCCAGGTTGTGCACGCTGAAGAAGATCAGGTTCGGGTCGCGGGGCGGGGCGTCCACGGGGCGCTCGGGCGTCAGCAGGCGCTCGCGGCGCTGCGCGGCCAGGTCGTCCAGCACGCCTTTGGCGCGGCCCGGCTCCGTGGCCAGGGCCAGCCATTTGCGCGGGTCCAGAAAGCGCGCCGGGCCCGGCGCCGGGGGCGCGGCCTGGGCCTCGCCCAGCGGGCGGGAGACGACCGTCGTGCGCCCCGCCGCGTCCGTGCAGTGGACCTCGACGGGCGTGCCCGGCGGCAGGTCCGCGTCCAGCGGGTGCTCGAACACGAAGCCCCGGTCGCGGACCTGGAAGAAGCGCTTGTCCACATGGCGCCAGCCCAGGTCCGCCTGCCCGGCGTCCCGTCCGCCCGCCACGATGCGCACCCGCTCCCCGCCGTCCGGGGACCAGCAGTAGCCGCGCACGCGCAGCACGCGCCAGCGCGGGTCGAACTCCGAATCCAGAATGTCCGCGAGGATCATCGGTCCGCCGTCTCGGTCCCGGAGCCGCCCTGCGCGTCGAAGCGGCCCGGACGGCACTGCTTGAGGATGAACCGGGCCGCGTCGGTCCAGGTCTTGTTCATGACCTCGGCCCCGCGCTCGCCGTACGGATACAGGTAGTGGCGCAGCAGCCGGGCCACATGTTCGCGGAAGGCCTGGTCCTTGGCCTGGGCGTCCTCGCCCGCCAGGGCGTTTTCGATGGCCCGGGCCGCGTCCTGGGCGTCGGCGATCTCGTAGGCGGCGCCCGAAGGATTGAGGGTGTTGGTGCCGAGCATGACCACCGGGCGGCCGTGGACCCGGGCGCCGTAGGCCACGGTGGAGACCAGGGTGATGGTCACGTCCGTCTGCTGCACGCATTCCAGGATGTTGGCGTAGCGCAGGGTGATCAGGCGCTCGGAGCGCGGGGCCCCGGCGCGCGGCGGGACGTTGGGATGCGGCTTGAAGATCAGGTACCAGTCGTGTTCCTCGCACAGGCGGCAGAGGTGGTCCAGGGCGTCGTAGGTGTCCACGAAATGCGGCGAGTGCATGGCCGCGCGCTCCCACCACACGGGCAGCATCCCGGTCTGCCAGTCGTTGACCCCGGCGTAGAACAGCACGGGGCGGCCCGTGCGTTCCTTGACGGAGCGCACCAGCTCGGCCACGGCCCCGGCCCGGGCCTGCATCTTGCGATCCAGGTTCTCCTCGATCATGTACGCCAGGTAACGGTCCGCGCGGGCCAGGTCGCGGTCGTCGATGGGCAGGGCGTTGAAGCGCTCGGCTTCGACGCAGGGCGTGCTCTCGGCCATCTCGCCCAGCGGGTCCAGGCCCAGGGTGTCGGCCAGGAAGCCCTCGTGGGCGAACATGGACGGCACGCCGTACAGCTCGCAGACGTAGCGGTTCATGTGGGCCATGGAGTTCCACTGGTGCCACAGGATGCAGGCGAAGGGCTTGTGGCGGCGCACCAGGTATTCGAAGACCAGGGCCTCGCGCAGCACCTGGCGGTGGCACTCTTCCCAGGCCGCCGGGTTGCGCTTGTCCTCGTGGTGGCCGTAAAGCAGGGTCGTGGCCTCGTGCAGGGCGCGCTGCGCGCCCGGGGCGTCCAGCCAGGAGTCGTCGCGCCACTCGCCCGGGATCTCCGTCTCCAGGAGCTGCACGAAGTCCAGGCTGGTCTCCAGGGCGAAGGCCGAATGGTGCACCACGAACAGCCGCCAGCCCCAGTTGCGCAGGGCCGCGTCGATGCGCTCGAAGCACCGGCGTTTCACCGCGCGCTCCTCGACGTCCAGGTTGTGCACGGCCACAAATATCAACTGGTCGCGCCGGGGCAGGTCCGGCAGGGCGGAGACCGCCGCCAGGGCCGGGGCGGCCTTGGCCGGGGCCGGAGCCTGGGCCTTGGGCGCCGCGCCCAGGCGGGCACGCAGCGAGGCCAGGACGTCGTGGCGGATGTCCGGGTTGCTGATGGCCTGCCAGTACTTGCGCGGGTCCAGGTATTTGCCCACGGGCCCGAGCAGCCCTT
>CAYUIN010000398.1:0-3288 GCA_964444695.1 uncultured Desulfocurvus sp. | reverse complement strand
GGTTCCTGAGCAGGCTGTACAGGGCCGAGGCGTTGTTCATCTTCTCGCGCGGGATGTGGGCCATGGTCAGGTACGACAGCGGCACGAAGAAGAAGGCGATGCCCACGGCCTGGATGTTGCGCGAGAGGATGGCCCGGCCGATGTCGATCTCCAGGGTGAAGCCGGACATGAAGAACAGCGAGAAGGCCGCGATGCTCATGCCGATGCACAGCAGGAAGCGGGCGTCGATGCGCTGCGTCATGCGGCCCACGAAGGGCAGGATCAGCAGCATGATGGCCCCGCTGGGCCCCAGCACCAGACCCGCCAGGAACGAGGTGTAGCCCATCAGCGTCTGCAGGTACATCGGCAGCAGCACGATGGACCCGAAGAAGGCGAAGAATCCCAGGAAGATGATGATGTTGCCCGTGGCGAAGCTGCGGTCCTTGAAGATCCGCAGGTCGATGATCGGGCGCTCCTGCTCCAGCTCCCAGACCACCAGGATCATCAGGGCCACGGCGGCCACCACGGCCAGGGTGGTGATGGTCCCGGAGGCGAACCAGTCGTCCTGCTGGCCCTTGTCCAGGACCACCTGCAGGCAGCCGATGCCCACCGTGAGCAGGGCCAGGCCGACGTAGTCGATCCTGTCTCCGGACTTGCGGCGGGAGAGGTATTCGGGGTCGTGCACGAAGGTCCAGCACATGGCCAGGGCCACGATGCCGATGGGCACGTTGATGAAGAAGATCCAGTGCCAGGAGTAGCTGTCCGTGATCCAGCCGCCGAGCAGCGGGCCGATGATCGGCCCCAGGACCACGCCCATGGCGTAGACCGAGAGCGCCAGCCCGCGCTGCTGCGGGGGGAAGGTCTCCAGCAGGATGGACTGCGACACGGGCTGCAACCCGCCGCCGCCGATGCCCTGGATGATGCGGAAGACGATGAGCGAGGGCAGGCTCCAGGCCATGCCGCAGAGCATGGAGGAGGCCGTGAACACCGCCACCGAGAGCATCAGGTAGTTCTTGCGCCCGAAGATGCTGGCCAGCCAGCCGCTCATGGGGATGATGATGGCGTTGGCCACCAGGTACGAGGTCAGGACCCAGGTGGCCTCGTCCTCGCCGGCGGACAGGCTGCCCCGGATGTGCCCCAGGCTGACGTTGGCGATGGACGTGTCCAGCACCTCGAGCAGCGTGGGGATCATCACGCTGGCCGTGATCAGCCATTTGTTGACGCTACGTTGTTCCACGTGTCGGTTCCGGGGACTAGTCGATGTGGATGGTCGGCACGACGCTCATGCCCAGGCGCAGGACGGGGTCGCCTTCCTTGGCCGCGGGCAGGGCGATGCGCACGGGCACGCGCTGCACGACCTTGACGTAGTTGCCGGTGGCGTTCTCCGGCGGGAACAGCGAAAACGCCGCGCCCGTACCCGCCATCAGCGACTCGACGCTGCCCTCCAGCTCGAGGCCGGGGTAGGAGTCCACCTCGATGCGCACCCGCTGGCCGGGGCGCACGTCGGTCAGGTCCGTCTCCTTGAAGTTGGCCGTGACCCACAGCTCGGAGCGGTCCAGGGGCACCACGGCCATCACGGCCTGGCCCGAGGCCACGCTGCGCCCGGGCTCCACGCTCTTCTTGGTCACGAAGCCCGTGGCCGGGGCGGCGATGCGGGTGTAGCCCAGGTTCAGCTCGGCCTGGCGGACCTGCTCGCGGGCCAGCTCGACCATGGCCCGCTGGGCCTCGGCCTCGCGCTGCTTGATGTCGGCGGCCTCGTCGCCGGTGGCGGCCAGGCGGATGTTGGCCCGCAGGCGCTTTTCGTCCGCGCGCAGGGCGGCGACGCTCTGGGCGGCGCCCTGGGCCTGGTCGCTCGCGGCGGCCAGGGTGGCCTCGGCGCTGGCCAGGGCCGTGGCCGCGTTGTCCAGCTGGGACTGGGCCACCACGTCGGTCTCGCGCAGGGCGGCGATGCGCTCGTGGTCCAGGCGGGCCTGGTCGCGCAGGGCGGCGGCGCGCAGGACGGACTGCTCGGCGGCGGCCTGTTCCTTCTCGGCCTGGCGCAGGTTGCGCAGCAGGCTTTCCAGCTGGGCCTTGGCGCCGGTCACGTTGTGCCCGGTGCGGGTCCGCTCCAGGGGCACGCCCTGCTCCAGGGAGGCCAGCTTGGCCTCGGCGGCGGCCAGGTCGGCCTTGGCCTGGGCCAGGGCCACCTCGTAGGGCACGGGGTCCAGCTCCACGAGCACCTGCCCGGCCTCCACGCGCTGGTTGTCCGTGACGGGCACGGAGACCACGTGGCCCGCCACGCGCGGGGTGATCTGGTAGACGCGCCCGTCGATGAAGGCGTCGTCCGTGTTCACGGTGCCCCAGGTCAGGGCCAGGTGGACGCCGCCCACCAGGGCCATGGCCCCCAGGATGCCCAGCAGGACCTTGCGGCGCAGCCCGGCGGTGCCGTTGGGTTTTCTGCGCTCGGTGCTCCCAGCCTGGGCGGGGGTCTGCTTGTTCTCGCTCATCGTCTCTCCTTGCGGCCCGCCTGGGCGGGCCGGGCCGCGCGCGGCGGCCGGGGGTCTAGTTCCTGGGCTCCAGCGCGGCGCGCAGCAGCCTCCAGTTGGTGTCCACCAGCGAGTCCAGGTCGGCGTCCGTCAGGCCGCGCACGTGGAGCAGGGCGGGTGTGGAATAGGCTCCGATGAAGGCCACGGCCAGACATTCGGGGCTCTCGTCGTTGCGGATCTGCCCGGCGCGTTGGCCCCGGGCCAGGATGCCCGCGAAGCGCCCCAGGGAGTGGCGGATATTGGCGCGCACGCGCTCGGCCAGCCGGGGCTGCTCGGTCCAGACCGTGCTGGACAGGAAGATCAGCGGCATGATGCTGTAGCGGCGCACGGTGCGCAGGTTGCGCAGGATCACCGAGCGCATCACGTCCAGGGCGTTGTCGGCCTCGGCCTCGGCGGCGGTGATGTTGGCCTGGAAGCGCTCGTGGACCCAGGCCACCATGGCGTCGATGATCTCGCCCTTGTCCTTGTAGTGCCGGTACAGCCCCGACGGGGTCAGGCCCACGCGGTCGGCCACCTTTTTCACGGTGATTCCGGCAACGCCCTCGGCGGCGGCCACCTGCAAGGCGGCCTCGGCGATCTGCCCGCGCCGGACGGTCGTATCCAGTTTCTCTGTTTTGCACATGGCGTCTGCACTCTCCTGCCCGGAGCCGGTTCCGGTTTCCGGGCCTGAAACGACTGCGGCGGCCCGCAGGGAGAATCCTGCGTGCCGCCGGAAGAAGTGAATAGCCATTCACATCCCGTTTGGCAAGGGCCAAGGCCGGTTCCTGGGGCGGCGGGGCGTGGC
>CAYUIN010000397.1:0-3292 GCA_964444695.1 uncultured Desulfocurvus sp. | reverse complement strand
GTTCGATCTCGCCGTGGGAGCGGTAGAGGTTGCCCAGGGCCAGGTAGATCTCCACCGCGTCGGGGTTGGAGCGCACCACCTGGGACAGCTCGGCGATGGCGGCCTGCGTGTCGCCGGACACGGCGCTGTAGCCGTCGGGCGAGCCCGGGCGGCCGCTTTCCGGCGGCCTGCCCGGCCGTTTGCCGAACAGGGAATCCCAAAGGCTCATGCGCGCTCCCTCCGGCCTATTCGGCCTGGCTCTCGGCGGGCTTGTCGACCACGGAGTCCGTGAGCGGCAGGTTGCGCAGGGAGTTCACTTCCTGCTCCAGGGTGGCGATCTTCTTGCGCGACCTGGACAGCTCGCGGCCCAGGCGCATCTTCTCGCACACGAAGTACAGCAGGGTCAGGATGGCGCCCAGGAAGAAGCCCAGCAGCAGATACATGTACACCGGGTACTCGAAGGCGAAGAGGTCCGCGCCGAGCAGGTGCAGGGACAGCGCCAGCGGGGCGGCCAGGGTCGCCATGTTCTGGGCGAACAGGGCCATGGTCAGCACGAAGAAGACGATCACGGCCAAAAACTTGATGAAACGCATGCGGATGTTCTCCTTTGTCGGCTATCCGGCTTGATATTGATCGAAATACGGCTTCAGCGCCGCGTATGTGGAATCGATGTGCTCGGGGATGACCCGCGTCTCGGAGGCGAAGGCCATGAACGACGAATCGCCCACCCAGCGCGGCACGAGATGGAAATGCAGGTGCTCCTTGATGCCCGCGCCCGCGGCCTCGCCCACGTTGACCCCGATGTTCACGCCCTGGGGGCGGAACCGGGCCTGCAGGATGCGCGTGGTCTCGTGCATCAGGTCCATCATCTCGTGGCGCTCCTCGGCCGCCAGGTCCACCAGGTTCATCACGTGGCGGTACGGGCAGACCATCAGATGGCCGTTATTGTACGGGAAAATGTTCATGATGACAAAGCACTTCGCGCCCCGGTAGAGGACGCGGCGGCGCTGGTCGTCGTCGGTGTGCTGCGGCAGGCAAAACGGGCATTCGTCGGGTTTCGGGCCGAGGATGTAATCCAGCCTCCAGGGGGCCCACAAGACGTCCATATCGTTATCCTTCCTCGTTTTCGTTGAGCAGGCCCAGCTGGCGCGCGGCCAGGGCCACGGCCTGGGCCGGGTCCGCCGCCGGGAGCACCCCGGGCAGGGTCTTCCAGCCGCCCAGGGCGACCACGGCGCGGCCCGCCTTCAGGGCCAGGCCGATCTCCGACAGGGTGCCCGAGCCGCCTTCCACGGCGATGGCCACGTCCCCGTTCTGGACCACCAGGGAATTGCGCATCTGGCCGATGCCGGTGACGATGGCCGTCTCGATGTACGGATTGGCGGCGCTCCTGTCCAGCCCGGGCAGGATGCCGACGGTGCGGCCCCCGGCCTCGCGGGCGCCCCGGGCGGCGGCCTCCATGACCCCGCCCAGCCCGCCGCAGACCAGGACCCAGCCCCGGCCCGCGATGAGCCGCCCCAGCTCGCGGGCCTGGTCCAGGACCTCCCGGGAGCAGCGGCCGGCGCCGATGACGGAGACGTGCGGGCTGCGGTTCACATGGAACTCCTTGAAAGCACGATGCTTTCCTGGCCGCGCAGGGCGCCGCGAAAGGACGCGGCGCGGCGATGTTCGACTCTACACGCCCCTCGCCGCCAGGGCAAGGGTCAGGAGCCCGCGCCCGGGCCCGCGCCGGGCTTCGGCAGGCGCGGCTCGATGCCCCGGTAGGACGGGTCGGACACCAGCCTGCGGGCCAGGGCCAGCTGGTCCTCGCGGCAGCCCGCCTTGCCGTCGATCATCGCGGCCCGTACGCGGTCCAGGATCCGGCCGTAGGCCGGGCCCGAGGGCAGGCCCAGGTTGCGCAGGTCGCGCCCGGTGATGTCCAGGCCCTGGCCCTTGAGCTGCGTCAGGTACAGCGAGAGCGTCTTGCGCACGTCCTCCTGCTTGTACTTGGCCATGAAGTACAACACGCCTTCCAGCGGCACCTTCTGGAGCAGGAAGTACAGCTCGGACATCGGCCCCTGGCGATGGCGCCAGAGCTTGAAATGGTAGATGACCTCGTTGATGGCCGCGCGCAGGGCGATGAACTCGTCCTCCTGGCGCTTGGTGAGGTGGAAGCGCTGGGCCACGTCGCGGGCGTCGGCCTCGTCGATGCCGTTGCACAGCGCCATCAGGAACAGCATCCAGCGCCGGGGCCGCTCGTGCAGGTAGAGCATGCCGTGCCAGTCCAGCACGGTACACAGCTCGTCGGCCAGCTCCTCCTGGGCCGGGGCCAGGTCCAGCAGCGGGTGCATGGACTTCAGCACCCGGTACTGCCGCAGCATGCGCAGGCAGCCCACGGCGTTCTTCTCGTCGAAGAGCAGGCGCATTTCATTGAACAACCGCGACCCGGAAAGCTTCTGCAGCATGTCCAGCTGCACGGCGTTCTTGATCAGCCGCTCGGTCTGCCCGCCGATGCGGAAGTCGTAGCGCATGGCGAAACGCACGGCCCGCAGGATGCGCGTGGGGTCCTCCACGAAGGACAGGGAGTGCAGCACGCGCACCACGCGCTCCTTGACGTCGCGCTGGGCCCCGAAGAAGTCCACCAGCCGCCCGAAGGAGGCCGCGTTGAGCTGCACGGCCAGGGCGTTGATGGTGAAGTCGCGGCGGTAGAGGTCCATCTTGATGGAGGACAGTTCCACCGTGGGCAGGGCGGCGGGGTATTCGTAGTATTCCAGGCGCGCAGTGGCCACGTCGATGTGCCGCCCGTCGGGCAGCACGACCACGGCCGTCTGGAACTTGCGGTGCGGGCGCACCCGGCCGTGCATCCGCTCGGCCAGGGTCCGGGCGAAGGCGATGCCGTCGCCCTCGACCACCAGGTCGATGTCCGAATTGGGCGTGGCCAGCAGGATGTCGCGCACGAAGCCGCCCACCACGTAGACGCTCTCGCCCAGCTCGTCGGCCAGCCTGCCCGCGTCCTCCAGCACGGCCAGCACCTCGCCAGGCAGCCGCTCGCGCATCATGATCCGCACGTTGCGCTCCCGGGCCCGGTCCGGCAGCAGCGACTCGGGGATGCGCGCGGGCTCCTCGATGAGGATGTTGATCAGGTCCGTGCGGGTGATGACGCCCACGACCTTGTTCTCGTCGATGACCGGCACCAGGCGCTGGTTCTGGCCGAGGATGATCTCCATCACGTCGTACAGCCCCTCGTCGGGGGTCACGGTCTCCGTGCCGCGCATCATGTACTCGGTGCAGGGCGTCTCGCCCAGGCCGTGGCCCACGGCCTTGTCCGCGATCTGGT
>CAYUIN010000396.1:0-3300 GCA_964444695.1 uncultured Desulfocurvus sp. | reverse complement strand
GCGGGTCCAGGGCAGCGCCCTGGCCGCCGGAGGCATTTGCCTTTTGCCTTCTCCCACCTCGCCTCGCCCATGCGCAAAGGGCGCCCCCGCCGGGGGCGGGGGCGTCGGTTGAGGAGGAGCCATGGTCGTAGAAGGATCGGCGGGTCAGGTGCCGCAGGCCTCGCAGAGGTCGCGGATCAGGCGGGCGGTCCACTGTCCGCCCTTGCCGGTGGTCACTTCGGCGTCGTTGAGGTGTTGGGCGGCCAGGGTGCAGAGCGCGTCGTCGAGCAGGCCGCATTCGTTGACGGCGCGGACTTCGGCCAGCACGAGGCTTGCGTTGCGTTCCAGCGGAGTCACGGGCCCGTTGCCCGGGGAGATGATGCCCAGGCCCTGGAGCACGCGCGACAGGCTGGCCTGGTTCAGCTCTTCCAGCCGGGAGACGAACAGGTCGTGCAGTTCGGACTGTCCGGGGTGTTCGCGCACGAGCATGGACAGGGCGCGGCGGTAGTGCCGCGCGGCCATGCGGGCCAGGCCCAGGTCCTTGTAGATGCGGGCGATGTGCCGGGCGCACTGCACGCGGCCTTCGAGGCCGGACAGGGCGTAGGCGCGGGAGACGGCCCGTTGGAAGAAGTGGTCCGAAGCCATGAACCGCCCTTCCCTGGCTGCCTTGACTCCCCGCTCGTAGAATTCCTGGACGCGATCGTGTGCACTCATGGGCGGCGGACCTCCATGCTTCAATTATGGCCGCTCGGGCCGCCGATGGCAATGAAAAACGCCGTGCCGCGCGCGCGGGATTGGCGGCCGAAACGGGGCCCGGGCGCCTCGCGGTGGTTCTGGCGGGCGCATTTTTCCGAATCATTGCAGGCCGCCGCATATGTCTTGCCGTCCATGTTACGGCCGTGGCATATTGTAGCGACTCATTCCCCTGCCTTTCTTCATTGATATTGCCGATAGCGGACGCCACCGGGCCCTGGCGCGCTGCTGGGCGGAGGACGATGGTCGAAAACAACGAAGTCTTGGCGCTGGTTTTGGCGCTCGGCGTGCTGGCGTTCCTGAGCTTCCAGCGGGAGCAGTTGCGGGTCATCCCGCACGTCCGGCTGCTGGCGGGGTCCTTCCTGCTGTTGTGCGCCGGATACGTCCTGACCGTCCTGGAAGGCCTGTTCTGGTACGACCTGTTGAACACGCTGGAACACGTCTGCAACAACCTGAGCATCGTCTGTCTGGTGCTTTGGGCCTGGCGGCTGCCCTGGCGCAAGGGGAAGGACGCATGGCCCTGATCGGCGCCATCGACGCGGCGGGGACGGTCGTCAGCCTCGCGGGGCTGGTCCTGGTCCTCAGCAGGCCGCGCGAGCGCAGGACACACCTGCTCATCGCGGCCCTGGTGGTCTGGACCTCGTTTCATTCCCTGTCCAACACCATGGAGTGGACGGGCATCACCAGCGCCCTGAATCCCATCGAGAACTATCTGCAAATCCTGTCCCCGGTGATCTGGGCGGGCTTTTTCTACGCCATGTTCATGGAGTCGGAGATGGCCCGACGGCTGCGCACGGAGCAGCAACTCAGGACCAGCGAGGAGCGCCTGAACCTGGCCGTGGACGGGGCGCGCATCGGCCTGTGGGACTGGCGGGTGCAGACCGGCGAGGTCTATTTCAACGAGCTCTGGGCCACGATGCTGGGGTATACGCTCCAGGAGTTGGAGCCGCTGAGCGTGAAGACCTGGGAAGGGCTCAGCCATCCCGACGATCTGGCCGAGGCGGAGCGGCGGCTGCACAGGCATTTCGACGGGCAGACCGAGTATTACGAGTGCGAGATGCGGATGCGCCACAAGGCGGGCCATTGGATCTGGGTCCTGGACCGGGGCAAGATCTTCGCGCGAGACGAGGCCGGGCGGCCGCTGCGCATGGCGGGCACGCACTACGACATCACCCGCCGCAAGCAGGCCGAGGCGCAGCTGCGCTCGTCGGAGGAGAAGTTTTCGCGGCTGTTCCACCTCTCGCCGGACGCCATCGCCCTGATCCGGGCCGAGCAGGTGGACGTGGTGGAGGACGTCAACGACGCCTTCGTGGAGCTGTTCGGGTATTCCCGCGAGGAGCTGCTGGCCGCCAGCGGCCGGGAGCTGGGGCTGCTGCACGACCCCGCGGAATACGACAGGCTGCTGGAGGCCCTGAGGCACGAGTCCATCCTGCTGAACCAGGAGACGGTGATCCGCCGCAAGGACGGCGAGACGCGGCCCTGCTCCCTGTCCTGCCAGCAGTTGGTGCTGGACGGGAAGGACTGCCTGCTGGCGGTGTTCCGGGACATCACGAGCAGCAAGCGGATGCAGCAGATGATGGTCCAGACCGAGAAGATGATTTCCGTGGGCGGCATCGCGGCGGGCATCGCCCACGAGATCAACAACCCGCTGGGGGCGATCTTGCAGGCCGCGCAGAACCTGACCCTGCGCAGCGACCCGAACCTGCCCAAGAACCGGGAGATCGCGCTGGAGGCCGGGTTGGACCTGGAGGCGCTGTCCCGGTACATGCAGCGGCGCAAGCTGGACGTCTTCCTGGCCCACATCCGCGACGCGGCCCTGCGCGCGGCGGCGATCATCCGCCACATGCTGAACTTCAGCCGCCGCGACGGCTGCCGCCGCGTGCCCTGCGACCTGCGCACCGTGGCGGACAACGCCGTGTCCCTGGCCTGCAACGACTTCGACCTCAAGAAGCGCTTCGATTTCAGGAGCATACAGATAGACATCAGCAGCCCGCCCGAGGGCCTGAGCATCCCCTGCATCGAGACGGAGATCGAGCAGGTGCTGCTCAACCTGTTGCGCAACGCGGCCCAGGCGATCTTCGGCATGACCCCGCCGGTGGCCGCCCCGCGCATCGGCATCGAGATCGGGCGGACGGCGACCGGGGCGCGGATCGTGGTGGAGGACAACGGCCCGGGCATCCCCGAGGCGCTGCTGAACCGCGTCTGCGAGCCGTTCTTCACCACCAAGGACCCGGACACCGGCACCGGCCTGGGCCTTTCGGTCTCCTACTTCATCGTGACCACCAGCCACGGCGGGACGTTCCGCGTGGATTCCACGCCCGGCCAGGGCACCCGCTTCACCATCGACCTCCCCCTGGAGCCCCCGGGCGACAGCCCGTGCGAAGGCGCCGGAGCCGGCGGGCCGGTGGGCGGGCTGGGGGATGTGTCGGGCGAACAGCCGGGCGACGTGTAGGGGGATGTGCCGGGCGGCACGTCGGGAGGCGCAAAGGAGGCGCATCTCTTCCATGGGCCCGGCGGGGGGCGTCCGATGGTCAGCATAGGGATACGATGGGGAGATTCATCTGTGGG
>CAYUIN010000395.1:0-3300 GCA_964444695.1 uncultured Desulfocurvus sp. | reverse complement strand
AGCCGCGTGCTCACGGCCCGGCCGCCCACCAGGCGGCCCTTCACGGCCAGGTGCTCGCCGGAATACACGTCGCAATGCATGCAGGCCCCGTCCACCAGCATCCGGCCCTCGGCCATGAGCATGGCGTTCTCCGCGAAGGGCACGCGGAAGTTGGCCCCGGCCTTGACGATGGCCTTGCCGCCGCCCTTGATGCCGCCCTCGGCCTGGAAGGACTCCAGGGCGCGCACCAGGGCCGCGTCCACCACCTGCTTGACCAGCACGTTGCGCCCCTGGACCTGGAAGCCCGAACGCACGCTGCCGTGGACCACCACGTTGCCCAGGAAAGAGATGTTCCCGGTGTGGAAGTCCACGTCGCGGCGCACGTTGAGGGTGCGCTTCACGGTGATCTTGCCGTCGAGGTAGAACACGTAGCCCGCGTCCGTGGCCACAAGGCGTTCCGGGTCGGCGGGGTCCGGGGCGGTGTTGTGCCCGGCGGGGAAGACCTTCTCTTCCATCGCCAGGGGCGGGCCGCCTGTTTCGCTCGCTTCGCCAGCGGAGTCAACCCACTCGGCAAGGACCTGCCCTCGCTGCACGTTCTGCACGTAGCCCATGTTGTAATGGTCCACGCTGCCGTCGGCCAGCTCGCGGGGGCGCAGGTGCTGGTAGTCGAAGTTGGGGTCGAAATGATGCTTGAGATAGTACGGCATGCCCCTGTCCTTTTGGGGGTGCGTTCCGCGCGAGGGGGACCGGACGCCCTCGCGGCCTCAATATCTCGAAATACTTGCTTGAGCGCGCGGATTCAAGCCTCTTTTCCATCCCGGAGGGCGGGCGCGGCCGCGCGCGGGCCGGGGCGCCGGGGAAAACACGGCGCGCCCCAGTGGCCGGGGCCTAAATCGTCTCGTGGTCCAGGAGCATGGTCACCGGACCCCAGTTGACCAGCGAGACGTTCATGTTCGCCCCGAACTCGCCCAGGCGGACCTTGTCCGGCATCAGGGCGGCGAGGTCCGCGGCCAGGCGCTCGTACAGGGCCAGGGCCGCCTCCGGCTCGGCGGCGGGAGTGAACGACGGGCGCCGTCCCTTGGCCAGGTCCGCGTACAGGGTGAACTGCGAGACCAGCAGCAGCTCCCCGCCCCACTCCTTGAGGGACAGGTTCATGCGGTCCTCCGGGTCGGGGAAGACGCGCATGTGCACCAGCTTGTCCAGCATCTTGTCCCAGACGGCGGTGCCGGGCAGGGATTCGTCCCCGCGCCCGAACCCGGCCAGGACCACCAGGCCCACGGCGATGCGCGACAGCTCGCGGCCCCGGGTCTCCACCTTGGCGCTGCGCACGCGCTGCACGAGCAGCCTCACGGGCGCACCTCGAAGTAGGTCGCGGACTGGCCGGGCTTCTCGGACACGGTGACCGAGGCCATGTCCACCCCGCTGCCCGCCAGGCGCGCGGCGAGGTCCTGGTAGAGGAAGCGGGCGATGTTCTCCGAGGACGGGTTGCGCTCGGCGAAGCAGGCCACCTCGTTCAGGTGGCGGTGGTCCAGGGCCTCCAGGGCCGCCTTCAGGTGCCCGCGCAGGACCTTGAAATCCATGAGCAGTTCGGTGTCCTGGCTCAGCACGTCGCCCTCGACCTCGACGGTCACGCCGAAGTTGTGGCCGTGCATGCGCTCGCACTTGCCCTCGTAGTGGCGCAGCTGGTGCGAGGCGGAAAAATCCTCGCTGACGGTCAGCCGCCAGCGTCCTTTTCGGTGTTCGGTCATCGTCTCTCGTCCGCGCCGGGCCGGGCCCGGCTGGTTGCGGGCGCTACAGCGCCTCGATTGCCTTCCAGAACTCCCGGCAGGGCGTCACGCGCCAGCCGGGGCCGAGCTTCAGCTTGCATTCGAAATCGTCCACAAGGACCCACATCTCCACCTCGGTCTTGCCGGGGAAGCGGGCCAGGACGTCCTTCAGGCGGTCCATGCCGCCGTTTGCCAGGCGCGCGCCGTGCATGGGAAAGACCACGGGCTCGTTGCTGCCGGACAGGGCCTCGGCCAGGGGGAAGGCCCGCTCGGCGATGAGCCGGGCGCGCTTGGGCCCGCCCTCCTCGGCCGGTCCCTCGCGGTCGGAGACACGGGCCTCCAGCAGGATCGGCTGGTCCGAGGTGAAGGTCTCCTTGAGCTCGGTCCAGGAGTCCGGGAACACGGCGCACTCGCCGCCGCCCATCAGGTCCTCGATCTCCAAGAAGGCCATCTTGCCGCCCTTCTTGGTGATGATCTCCTTGACCCCGGTGACGATGATCGCCGTGCGCAGCTCCGCGCCCGAGGGCTGGTCCGCCGCCTCCTGGAGGTCCATGAGGTTCATGCGCCGCAGCTCGTGGCGGTAGGTCAGCAGCGGGTGGCTGGACAGGAAGAAGCCCAGGGCCTCCTTTTCCAGGCGCAGCTTCTCGTCGTCGGCCCATTCCTCGGTGGGCGGGCCGTCCTGGGCCAGGCCGGTGCCGGGCAGGGAGGGGATTTCCATCCCGGCCATGCCCATCAGGGACATCTGGCCCAGGTCGCGGTCCTTGGCCCGCTTCTGGGCCGTGGCCACCACCCGGTCCAGGGCCTCCATCAGCGCCGCGCGCGGCACGCCGAAGCAGTCCATGCTGCCGCTCTTGATGAGATTTTCCAGCACGCGCTTGGTGACCTTGCGCAGGTTCACGCGCTCGGCCAGGTCCAGCATGCTCTTGTACGGCCCGCCCTCGGCCCGGGCCTCGACGATCTCGCGGATGGCCTCCTCGCCGACGTTCTTCACGCCCGCCATGCCGAACACGATCTCGCCGGGCCCCGGCACCGTGAAGCGGCTCTGGGAGCGGTTCACGTCGGGAATCCGGACCTCGATGTCCATGTCCCGACAGGCGTTGATGTACTTCAGCAGCTTGTCGGTGTTGGAGACTTCCGAGGTGATCATGGCGGCCATGAACTCGGTGGGATAGTGCGTCTTGAGGTAGGCCGTGTGGTAGGAGATGAGCGCGTAGGCCGCCGAGTGCGACTTGTTGAAGCCGTAGGCCGCGAACATCTCCATCAGGTCGAAGATCTCCTTGGCCTTGTCCTTGCTCACCCCGCGCCCGATGGCGCCCTCGTAGAACACCTCGCGCTGCTCGGCCATGGCCTCGGCGATCTTCTTGCCCATGGCGCGCCTGAGCAGGTCCGCGCCGCCCAGGGTGTAGCCGGCCACCACCTGGGCGATCTTCATGACCTGTTCCTGGTAGACGATGACGCCGTAGGTGTCCCTGAGCACCGGCTCCAGCTCGGGCAGCGGATAGACCACCGGCACCTCGCCGTGCTTGCGCTTGATGAACTCGTCCACCATGCCCGA
>CAYUIN010000394.1:0-3311 GCA_964444695.1 uncultured Desulfocurvus sp. | reverse complement strand
ACCTTCACCATGGAGTTCGACCACTACGAGGAGGCCCCGCCCATGGTGGCCGAAAAGGTCGTGGCCGAATCCAAGCTGGCCGAGGACTAGCCCCGGCCCGCCCCAAGCGGAACAACGCCGCCCTCTCCGGAAACGGGGAGGGCGGTTTTTTGTCGCCGGTTCCGGGAGCGGGCGGCGGGCGCGGGGAGGGCTCCCGGCGCCGAAAGGCCGGGAGAATCTTGACCGGCGGCGGGATTGTGCCTACCTGATTGAAAGACTGGGACTTGCGCCCGGGACCACTGCAAGGCACGGGGACACGACGAAATGCGAAACACGGCACGGACGGCGGGGCGAGACATGATGCGGGCGATGCGGGGCGGGGAGGGGACGGCGCGGCGGACAGCAGCCCGGCGGGCCGGGCTGGCCCTGGCCCTGCTGCTGGCCCTGGCCGTGGCCCTGGCCGGATGCGGGCAGTCGGACTCCGGGGCCCGGGCCCTGGAGCCGGAGCAGGCCATGGCGCTGCTCACCGAGCGGGCGGGCGACCCGTCGTTTCTGGTGCTGGACGTACGCACGCCGGGCGAGTTCGCGCGCGGACACCTGCCCGGGGCCGTGAACCTGGACTACTATCGCCAGGATTTCCGCCAGGCGCTGGCCTCCCTGGACCGTTCGCGGACCATCCTGACCTACTGCCAGACCGGCGGGCGCAGCGACGCCTCGGTGCGGCTGATGACCGAGCTGGGCTTCGCCCACGTCCTGCACATGCCCGGAGGCTGGGCCGCCTGGCGCCGCGCGGGCCTGCCCGTGGAGCGCTGAGGCCGCGCCCCCGGTCGCCCCACCCGTGGGTCCGGGTCCGGATGCGCCCGCCCGGCACGGCCGAAGCGCCGCCGCGACCAGCCCGGTTCGCCCGGCTCACCACGCCCGGCCCGCCCCGCCTGCCGCGCCCAGCCCGGCGTGTCCCACCCGCCTTTTTCGACCCCGCCGTCCCGGCGGGCGGATTTCCCAACCCCTTCGCAGGGAATAATTGGGCCACGGCAGCCGGTTTCCCGGTGCCGGGCGCCTTCGCCAGCCCGGGGCGGCTGCGGAAAAGTCCGCTCCGCGCGGCTTTTCCCGCCCGCCGCGCCGGGTGCGCACGGATTTGGCGCGCCTGGCCCGTGCGCTTGTCGCTTCGTCCGTTTTCCAGTACATTGCCGCAGCACGAACGACGACCGGCCCCGGGCCAAAGGCGGAGATTCTTTTCCTGATGATACGCAACCTGATTTTCTACATTCTGTTTCTGCCGGAAACAGCCCTTTTTTCCCTGCTGGCGGCGCTCATCCGGCCCCTGGCGCCCTGGTCCGGAAGGTCCTGGGCCCGGGTGACCATGGCGCTGACCGGGTTGCGCCTGGACGTGGACCTCTCCGCCCTGGACCCCGCCGAGCGCTACATCTTCATCGCCAACCACCAGAGCCAGTTGGACATTCCGCTTCTGACCCACGTCCTGCGCGCCCGCCGCGTGGGCTTCGTGGCCAAGGAGTCGCTGTTCCGCATCCCGCTGTGGGGCAAGGCCATGGAGTGCGCCGGGCACGTCAGCGTGGACCGCGAGAACCCCCGCAAGGCCATGAAGAGCCTGGACCTGGCCGCCAAACGGGCCCGCGAGGGCGCCAACGTCATCGTCTTCGCCGAGGGCACCCGCCAGGAGAACCTGGACGCCCTGGGCGAGTTCAAGGTCGGCGGCATGATCCTGGCCCTGAAGACCGGCATCCCCGTGGCCCCGCTGGTGATAAACGGCACGGGCGAGTGCCTGCCCAAGCACCACCTGCTGATCCGCCCGGGGCGGATCAAGGTCCGCGCCTTGGCGCCCATCCCCGCCGGAGCGTACACCCTCAAACAGCGCGAGCAATTCAAGGACGACCTCTTCGCCATGATGAACGCCGCCTACCTGGAGGAGCGCCGTGGCTGAGCGCGAAGTGACCCTGACGCCGCTCGGCGGCCTGGGCGAGATCGGCATGAACTGCATGGTCGTGGAGTCCCACGATTCCATGTTCCTGGTGGACTGCGGGCTGATGTTCCCGGACAACTCGCTGTTCGGCATCGACGTGGTCATCCCGCGTTTCGACTATGTCCTGGAGCGCAAGGACCGCCTGCGCGGCGTGGTCCTGACCCACGGCCACGAGGACCACATCGGCGCGCTGCCCTGGCTTCTGCCCCACGTGGACGTGCCGGTGTTCGGCTCGGAGTTCACCCTGGCCCTGGTGGGCGCCAAGCTGCGCGAGCACAACCTGGAGCAGTACACGGAGATGCGCGTGGTCCGCGACCGCGAACGCATCGCGCTGGGCGACTTCCACGTCAATTTCTTCCCGGTCTGCCACAGCATCGTCGGCGGCTACGGCCTGGGCATCGAGAGCCCGGCCGGGCGCATCGTGCACACCGGCGACTTCAAGATCGACCGCAACCCGATGCACGGCGTGGCCACGGACCTGGAGGCCTTCGCCGAGTTCTCCCGCCCCGGCGTGCAGCTGATGCTCTCCGACTCCACCAACGTGGAGCGCGACGGCTACGCCCTCACCGAGCGCGAGATCAAGGCCTCGCTGGAGGAGATCTTCCGCACGGCCTCGGGCCGGATCATGATCACCCTGTTCGCCAGCCACATCCAGCGCATGCAGGAGATCTTCGAGCTGGCCGAGCAGTTCGGGCGCAAGGTGGCCGTGTCCGGGCGCAGCCTGGTGCGCAACATCGAGCTGGCCCGCGACCTGGACAGCATGCGCCTGGCCTCGGGGGTGCTGATCCCCCTGGAGGACATCCCCCGCCACCGCGACGAGGAGCTGGTCCTGCTGGTCACGGGCTCCCAGGGCGAGCCCCTGGCCTCGCTGTCGCGCATCGCCGAGGGCGAGCACCGCCAACTGCGCATCAAGAAGGGCGACCTGGTGCTGATGTCCTCGCGCTTCATCCCCGGCAACGTGCGGGCCATCACCAAGGTCATCAACAATCTCTACCGCCTGGGAGCCGAGGTCCTGTACGAGAAGGTCCAGGCCATCCACGCCTCGGGCCACGCCCACCGCGAGGAGCTGCGCACCATGCTCCAGACGGTGCAGCCCAAGTTCTTCGTGCCCGTGCACGGCGAGTACCGCCACCTGGTCAAGCACTGCCGCCTGGCCCGCGAATGCGGCGTGGCCGTGGAGCGGACCCTGATCCTCGAGGACGGCGACCCGCTGACCATCACCCCGTCGAGCATCCGCCTGCAGGAGCGCATTCCCGTGGAGTGCATCTACGTGGACGGCAAGGGCGTGGGCGACGTGGGCCAGACGGTGCTCAAGGAACGCCAGCTCCTGGGCGGCGAGGGCATGGTCATCGTG
>CAYUIN010000393.1:0-3346 GCA_964444695.1 uncultured Desulfocurvus sp. | reverse complement strand
CGCCCAGGCGCAGCTGGGCCTCGGGCAGCTTGGCGAAGGCCGAGAACTCCGTGACCATCTGTTGCAGGTGTTCCACCTGGCGCACGATGAGCTCCGTGCACTGGCCGAACACCGGGTCCTCGATCTCCGCGCCGAACTTGCGCTGGATGCGCTGGGCCGAAAGCTTGATGGGCGTCAGCGGGTTCTTGATCTCGTGGGCGATGCGCCGGGCGACCTCGCGCCAGGCGGCCACGCGCTGCATCTTTTCCAGCTCCGTGATGTCCTCGAACACGGCCACCATGCCCGCGTGGCGGCCCTCGCTGGTGCGCAGGGTCACGCAGTTGACCAAAAGCTTCAGGTCGCGGCTGCCCAGGCTGAGCTCGATCTGCCGCTGCCACTGGGAGCCGGGGCTCTCCATGAGCTGCTCGAAGACCTCGCGCAGCATGCCCAGGTACTCGCCGTCCAGCAGTTCCAGGGGCCGCTTGCCGTGCACGGCCACGGCGTCCAGGCCGAGCATGTCCTCGGCGGCCTTGTTCACCGTGGACAGGCGGCCCTCGCTGTCCAGGGACACGACGCCCGCCGTGATGTTGTCCAGCAGGGCCTCGATGTACCGGCCCCACTGTTCCAGCTCGCGGTTCTGCTGGTTCAGCTGGAGGTTGGCCTTGGTCAGCCGGGCGCGGCTCTGTTGCAGGTCCTGGGCCATCTGGTTGAAGCACTGCACGAGGAAGCCCAGCTCGTCGCTGGACTGGTCTTCCAGGCGCACGGAAAGGTCCCCGCGCGCCACGCGCTGGGTGCCCTCGGCCAGGGCCTGCACCGGGGCGGACAGCTCCTTGGCCAGGCGCATCCCGAACCAGATGGCGCCCATGACGATGAGCAGCGTGACCACGGCCAGAAGGACGTACAGCGCCAGCTTCCACTGGTGCTTCATGGTCCGGATCTGCTTGTATTCGCTGACCCCGCGCACGATGTGGTCCAGCTTGTAGAGCAGGCCGTGGCCGATGCTCTCGCCGAGCACGAGGTAGCCCGTCTCGCCGCCGTCCACGGGCAGCACGCCGACGACCATGTCCGCCCCCGGTCCGGGGCGGATGGTGGACCAGAACTCGGGCCGCGCGCGCAGGCCCTCCCAGTCCACCTTCTCCTTGATCTCCGGCCAGACGCTCTGCCACTGCTCCCCGGCGTGCCAGTTCTGCTCCTTGCGGTCGGAGGACAGCACCCCGACGATGCCCAGGTCGTATTCCAGGCGCTTTTCGGCCAGCAGGTCGTTCATGGTCTTGCCGCCCCAGGCGTAGCGGCCCTTGAGGATGGACTCCAGGACGTGCCCGGCGCGGCGCTCCAGCCGCTCCTGGGACGAGGCGTAGAAGGCCTGGCCGACCTCCAGCGCCTGTTCCAGGGAGTCCTCGACCTGGGTCTTGAACCAGAAGTCCACGGAGGTCTGCACGAACATGGTGCCCAGGCCGAACATCAGCACCGTGGGCACGATGGACAGGGTCAGGAAGGAAATGACCAGGCGGGTGCGCAGCTTGGAGCCCAGCACGCGGCGGCGCCGCTCCAGGACCAGCTTGACCACGTTGCGCACGACGACGAACAGCACCACGCAGAGCAGGATGACGTTGACGTTGAACAGCCCCAAAAAGACCAGGGAGCTGATCTCGCCGAAGTACTTGAGCTCCACGCTGGTCAGCGCCACGACCACCAGCAACAGGGCCAGGGCCAGGGCGATCTCTCGCTGGCGGCGCTTGCGCTCCCGGGCGTTGCCCACGCTGATCTTGATGGAGTCGCTGGGGGCCACGGCGTGTCCGTCCTAGTAGCTGAAGTCCATCCGGTAGTGCACCGGCTCGGACACGTCGAAGGACCAGAAGAAGACCACGTACCTGAGCCAGTCGGGCACATCCAGGCGGTCCATGGCGATGCGCATGTCCAGGCGGTAGTCGCGCCCGGGCAGCAGCGTCTCCCACGGGCCGAGGTCCAGGGCGATGCGGCCCCAGGCCTTGTCCAGCAGCGCGCCGAGGTCCTTGTCGCGCAGGGTGCGGCCCTCGCCGGGCAGCTCGATGACGTAGTCGTTGGCCAGCACGTCCTTGCGCAGCGGGCTGACCAGGGTCGTCCCGGCCACGCGGGTGTCGCGCCAGAGGCTCTTGCGCAGGTACATGTCCGCCTCGCAGCGCAGGCCCATCACGGCCCCGGCGGCCAGGTCGGCTTCCAGCTCCGACACGCCGTGGATCCGCACGCCGAAGCGCACGGAGATGCTCCCGGCCTGGTTGTCCAGGATCAGGTTGCCCAGCGCCAGGTTCTGGGCCATGGCGGCGGTCGCCGCCAGCACGAGGCAGGCGGCCAGGGCCAGGCAGGCCAGCAGGCGCGGGGCGCGGGCCGGGCGGGACGAAGGGGTCTTGATCGTGTATGGATGCGCGCGGGGCAATGAGTTTCCGTTGTGTTGCGGGAGTTTGTCCAGCGGGGGCGGGGCATTGCGGGCCGGGTTGCCTCCACCGGAATTTCCTGACAAGTAAACCAAGGCCCGCCCATTGGCAACCGGCGGGCGGAGATCAGACCGGGGGAGAATTCGTGCGGCGCATCCGCTTCATCTGGGTCGGCAAGCTGAAAAAGGGCTGGTGGCAGGACGCCGCGCGGGAATACCTGCGGCGCATCGCCCCCCAATTGCCCTGCGAGGAGGTCGTGGTCAAGGACGCCCCCTCGCACCTGGCCCCGGAGGCCAAGCGGGCCTGGGAGGGCGAACGCATCCTGGAAAAGCTGGGCCCCCACGACCTGCCCGTGGCCCTGGACGAGCACGGGCGGTCCATGACCTCGCCGGGCCTGGCCGAAAAACTCACGGCCTGGACCGACGATCCGGCCACGGCGCCCTGCTTCATCGTGGGCGGGGCCTACGGGCTGTCGGACGCGGTGCTGGCCGCCTGCCGCGCCAAGCTGTCCCTCTCGGAGATGACCTTTCCCCACGAGCTGGCCCGGGTGATCCTGCTGGAGCAGGTCTACCGGGCGCTGTCCATCGCCAAGGGCTCGCCGTACCACCACGCCTAGCCCCGCAACCCGCCAAGGAGACCCCGCCATGGCCCTGACCGACCTCGACTACCTGGAAAAGATAGAAGCCTTCATCACCTCCGGCGACATGGCCTTCGAGTTCGAAAACGGCGACGAGACCCGCCGCTTCGAGATCCTGGGATTCCTGGAAAAGCTGATGGACGTGGCCGAGCTGGCCGACGAGACGGCCACCAAGCTGATCTTCAAGGAGGCCTACATGGAGGTCGCCACGGGAGAAAGCGCCCAGAAATAGCGCCGCGCCGCGCCCGAGGGATAGTCCGCCCGCGCCGCGAGGGCCCAGCCCGGCGGCAGGGCCGCGCCGCCCGGCGCGTCCTCGTTG
>CAYUIN010000392.1:0-3382 GCA_964444695.1 uncultured Desulfocurvus sp. | reverse complement strand
CGCGGGCCGCTTTTTCTGCTGCGCAGGGGGCTCCCCGGCGCTGTAGTGCTCTGTCTGGTGCGCGTTGTGGATCAAATCCGTTGTGTCGTCGCTGTGTTGCAGATGACGATGTTACAATTTCAAACGGTGTGCGGCTTTTGCTTGATTTCTGTAATTCTTTCCATAAAGAATGAAGACTATAGGTGGGATATATCCTTCCTATTGGATCATGTATGGAACGGGCTGCGGTCCGTTGGACCGACGGGGGCTGTCGGAGTCGGGATCGCGTCCGAGGCGGAGGAGGGCCTTGCCGTTCGCGAGGCGCCAACGGATGGATAATTCGCAGCGAGGATTCCGGGATGACACATCGCACACGCATCATTATGGCACTGGCGGCGGCCGTGGTCGTACTCTCCGCGGGCTGGGCCACGGGCCGGGCCGAGGCGGCCAGCTACAGCCTGACCTCGGGCAGCACCGTGGATTCGGCCGCCTGGGACACCATCTACTACACGGGTGGAGCCTCCGTCTCGGGGGGCATCAGCTTTTCGGCCACAGCCGGCAATCATTTGCAACTGCTGTCCAAAAAGGTCCTGACCGGCGACTTCAGCGTGACCCTGGCCTTCGACTCCTTTGCCGCCCACCTCGATAACGAGCTGAACGCGGGTCCCCTCATTGCCCTTTCGCTCACCAACTATCTCCCCGGAGCCTGGGACGCGGAGGAGACGATCTCGGTCTTGCGTTATGCCGCGTATGGCTCCGGCGGCCAGGAGGAGCATGTGCTGAGCACGTTGTCCAGCAGCGACAGCGTTCAGACCAACACGACCTTCGCCCCCGCTTCCGGCTCGTTGCGCATCGCCCGCTCCGGCAGTTCGGTCACGACCAGTTACGACAGCGGCTCCGGTTGGACCACCCTGCATACGTACACCGACCTGGTCCAAGGCCCCTGCAAGATCGTCCTGGGGTTCGACAGCGGGGACGATACCGGCACCTTCGCTGCCCGCGCCGTCAGCCTGGACGTCACGGGCGGGACCCAGACGGATGCCGAGGCGTTTTTGTGGATCAGCGATTTCCGCGTGACCCGCAAGATCAGGGAAAGCGGGCTCAAGCAGTCCCAGGCCGAATGGTACATGATGGACGGCTATGGCCGCCCCTGGACCGGTGACGTCGTGTCCTCGGTCGCCCTGACCGGCCCCGGCGGCAGCGTCCCCCTGGACACCGCGCAGATGGAGCCCTGGACGCGCGCCCAGTTCAGCGCCAACTGGGACAGCATCGCCAACGCGCTGAGCAATCTGGTCTCCCAGCCCAGCATGCCCTCGGAGGTCTCGTACTACGCCGCGGCCATCACCGGGTCGTCCAGCACACCCCACAACGCGGGCACCTACACCCTGTCCGTCAACGGCGGCACGTATACGGGCAGCACGACCACCTCGGCCGGGTTCGACATGCCCTACGTCCTGAAGTCCTCCATCGGGGCCTCGGTGTCCTCGGGGCAGATCGTCTTGTCCTGGACCCTGCCTTCAAGCGGCTACGTCGTCGCCGACACCCGGCTGTACGTGCACATCGAGCCCTACGAGACGAGCGGCCAGCCCGCCGGGATGCGCCTGACCTTCCGCCTCCCCGCCGACGCCACCAGCCTGACCACGCCCAAGTGGGTGGCCAACGTGATCGACGGCTACGGAGGGCACTTCATCGCCCGCGTGCGGCTGCGGTCCAAGGATGGAATCAACCAGGCCGACAGCAACTGGAAGGGCTTCCTGTTCAAGGACGGCACCGTGGGCGCCAAGTCCATTCCCCAGCGGGCCGTGGTCATTCCCCTGTTCTAGGCCACGCGCGCACGACGCATCGGGCCGCCCCCGGCAGGGGGCGGCCCTTTTTTCGCGCTGCAGGCATTGGGCGGCGGCCCGGCCCCGTGCGGGCCGTGCCTGTCGCCCGGCGGGTCATTGCAGAAGCAGGAGTTGGATGGCCGCGGGCGAGGCCGTGACGATGCCCAGGTCGTCCGAGGGGCGCAGGAACCCGCTGCCCACGAGGCCGGGCACGGCCCGGGAAGTCGTGGCCCCGTTGCCCAGTTCGCCCTGCGAGTTGGTGCCCCAGGACCACAGGGTGCCGTCCGTCTTCACGCCCAGGGTGAAGTTGTAGCCGCCGGTCACGTCCGCGTAGTCCGAAGCCACCGAGGCCGGGAAGAGTTGGACGGAGTATGTCCCGTCTCCCAACTGGCCGTATTCGTTCCAGCCCCAGGTCCACAGGGTCGCGTCGTCCTTGATGCCCAGGCTGTGGTGGCCCTGGCCCGCCGCGATGAGGTCGAATCCGCTGCCCACCTGAACCGGAGCGTGGCGTATGGTTTGGTCCCCGGTGCCCAGCGGTCCCCAGGTGTTCCAGCCCCAGGACCACAGCGTCCCGTCGGCCTTCAGCCCCAGCGAGGACTGCAGGCTGCTCGCGATGGCGGCGAATTCGGCTCCCGTGTATGTCGGCGCGACGTATCGGGTGCTCGTCCCGTCTCCGAGTTCCCCGTAGGTATTGCTGCCCCAGGCCCAGAGCTGCCCGTCGGTCTTCAGCGCCAGGGAGTGGTACATCCCGCAGGAGATGGCGGCGTAGCCGTCGCCCACTTTGGTCGGAGTCGGGATCGTCACCGTGTGGCCCAGGCCCAGTTGGCCGTACGAGTTGGCGCCCCAGGCCCACAGCGAGCCGTCCGTCTTCAGGGCCAGGACGTGGTACTGGCCTGCGGCCACCGCCGCGTATCCCGTGCCCACGCGTACCGGGGTCGTGCGCATGGTGTAGTCGCCCAACCCGAGTTGACCGTAGTCGTTGTTGCCCCAGGCCCACAGGCTGCCGTCGGGCTTTATGGCGTAGGCTTGGGCGCTCCCGGCGGCGACGAAGCCGAACCCCTTACCCACGCGGGCCGGGGTCGCGCGCGTGACGCGATCGCCCTGGCCGAGTTGGCCGGAGTCGTTGTAACCCCAGGCCCAGAGCTCTCCGCCTTGCTTCAGGGCCAGGCCGAAGTGTGATCCGGCGGCGATCGTCTCACGGGGCTGGACGGGCGCCGGGTTCGGCGTGGGGGCAGGGGGGATGGTCGGGGTCAGGATCGTCAGCCCGGGGATGGTGCCCGGGCTTGGGTTTTCCTCCATGTGCACGTTGATGCCCGGATAGGTGGTTCCTATGGCGCCGCCATTCGGAGGGTACAGGGTGCAGAAGGTGGTCCAGGCGCCCATGTTGAGCCGGTAGGAGTAGTAGATCGTATGCGAGTCGCCGCTGTGGTCGAATTTCAGTCCGATGGTGTGTATGGCGGGATCGAGGCCGTTGATGAGGTAGTACTGCTCCGTGCCGACGTCATGGGCCATGTTCCATGTCACCGCACACAGGACCAGGGCGTTGGTGTAGGATACACCGTTCAGGACCCCGGTGAACC
>CAYUIN010000391.1:0-3387 GCA_964444695.1 uncultured Desulfocurvus sp. | reverse complement strand
TTCGTGAGCGTCATCGACGGCCGCGAGGAGTACGGCAGCTACCTGTTCTACGACTCCGAGACCGGGCTGTACCGCGTGCTGCACCCGCGCGGGAAGATGATCTTCACCTACGGCCCGAGCTTCGCCGCCGAGGCGCCCGTGGAAGGCTCCGTGACCATCCTGCCCAAGAAGGACCGCTACAACAACAAGGCCATCATGACCCCGGCCCAGCTGATCTGGCTGCCGCCGGACCCGCCCATGCAGTACGGCACGCGCATCGAATTCCGCGAGGACGAGGTGCGCATCGAAAACGGCGGGGCGAGCCTGCCCGGCACGGTGGTCATGCGCGACGAGGGCCGCGACGTGCCCGGGGTGGTGTTGGTGTTCTGCTCGCGCTGCGTGCCCCGGGACCAGGCCCTGGGGTTCGCCCAGGCCCTGGCCCTGCATGGGCTGGCGGTGCTGCTCTACGACGTGCGCACCTGCGGCGACGGCGAGGACGGGCAGGACGGCGGCGCCCAGGCCACTGGCGGGCAGGCCGCGCTGGACCGGCAGCTGGCCTCGGACGCCCTGGCCGCGCTGCGCGTGCTGCGTTCGCATCCGGGGGTGGACCCGTTCAAGGTCGGCCTGTGGGGCAAGGACGGCGGCACGGCCACGGCGGCCCTGGCCGCCTCGCGCAGCGTGGAGCCGGACTTCCTGGTGCTGACCCACGCCCAGCCCGGGCCCGTGAACCGCGCCCGCCGCCCGCCGCCCGAGGACCTGGACGGCGTGCTGGTGCCGACGCTGCTGCTGTATTCCGGCACGGACCCGGCGCTCCTCTGGCGCGAGCACGTGGCCCTGGCCGAAAGGCTGCGCGACGGCCGGGCCAGGCGCTTCGATATCCGCCTGCTGCCCGACGCCGCCGGGCAGGGCGACCCCGACGCCGAGGGCCGCAAGCCCCTGTCCATGCGCTACGGCCGCGAGGCCGCGCCCTGGATCGCGGGCCTGGGCGGCCAGTAGCCCCCGCCGCAACGCGCGCGGGCCCGGCCCGGAAGCGCCTCCGGACCGGGCCCGAAGCCCTGATTCATATCTGAAACTTCCTCTATTCCGGCACCTTGCGGATGCCCAGGCGCTTCATGCGCGAGTCGAAGGTCGAGCGCTTGAGCCCGGCCTCGCGGGCCGCGCGGCTGACGTTCCAGCGGTTGCGCTCCAAGAGGTGCATCACGTAGTCGCGCTCCACGCCCTCCCAGTCCTTGCCGGAGTACGGGTCGGACAGCGGGGCGGCCACGCTGGCCGCGGCCACGGCGGGGAGCTTCTGCCCCAGGCGCTCGCGGGCCTCGGAGAGCAGGGCCGGGGGCAGGTCCGCCGCCAGGATCTGGCTGCCCTCGGCGCCCACCAGGATCTGCTTGACCAGGTTCTCCATCTCGCGGACGTTGCCGGGCCAGGAGTAGGCCTCCAGCAGGTCCATGGCCTCCGGGGAGACGGCGGGCTGGTCCTGCCCCAGGAGCACGGACTCGCGGCGCAGGAAATGGGCCAGCAGGTAGGGGATGTCCTCGGGCCGCTCGCGCAGGGGCGGCACGGTCAGCGGCAGGACGTTCAGCCGGAAGAACAGGTCCTCGCGGAAGGTGCCCTCGCGGATGCCCCGGCGCAGGTCCTTGTTGGTGGCCGAGACGATGCGCACGTCCACCTTGCGGGTCACGTTGCCGCCCAGGGGCTTGATCTCGTTGTCCTGCAGGACCCGGAGCAGCGCGGCCTGCAGGTCCGGGGACATGTCGCCGATCTCGTCCAGGAACACCGTGCCCCCGGCGGCGGCCTCGAACAGGCCCGTCTTGTCCCTGTAGGCGCCGGTGAAGGCCCCGCGCTTGTAGCCGAACAGCTCGCTGGCCAGCAGCGAGCGCGGGATGGCCGAGCAGTTCTGGACCAGGAACGGGCCCTGGGCGCGGCCGCTCTTGCGGTGGACCTCCCGGGCCAGGACCTCCTTGCCCACGCCGGACTCCCCGGTGATCAGCACCGGGTAGTCGTTGGCCGCGTAGCTGCGGGCCTGGCGCACGGCGTGGCCGAAGGACGGGCTCGGCCCGGCCACCAGCCCCTCGCCGGACAGGACCTGGATGGTCCGGCGCAGCTCGCGGTTCTCGCTGGCCTGGCCGGAAAATTCGATGGAGTTGGACAGGGCGATGGAGCCGATGTCCACGAGGTTCTGGAGAAATTCGAGATATTCCGGAGAGAGGTTCATGGAGTCGCCGCCGGCGCTGGTGTCGATGATCTCCACCACGCCGTAGACCGAGGAATCCTTGAGGATCAGCGGGTAGGCCAGGATCACGCTGGACTTCACGGCCAGGGACTCCTCCGCCTCGCGGAAGTGGCGGGCGTCGCGCCCGACCTCGGCGGTGGTCATCCGCCCGTTCTGCATCACCCAGCCGACGATGCTCTCCATGCCCGCCGGGATGCGCAGCCCCCGGATGACGTCGCACTCCTCGCCCACGGCCTCCAGGCAGATGTACTCGTCGGCTTCGCGGGTCCAGATGGATCCGCGTTCCACGTTCTGAAGCTCAAGCAGAAGCAGCAGGAATTTCAAGATGTTCTGGCGTGGGGAAACCTCGCCGGACAAGAGCTTGAAGAAATTCATGTGCCTGAGGGTCATGCCGCCTCCCTGGGGGTTGCCATGCGTTGGGCGTGATTACGAAATATCGTAAAAGTGGGGACATGGCAAAAGGAACTTGGGCCATGGGGAAGGATTTTGGGCCGGGAATGGGCTGAAAATACGCCTTTCTGGGTCCTTGCGTCCAGAAAATTCGGACACGGTGGAAAAAGTGAAACTTCGTTGTCGGGCAGCGGGTTAGTGCCTGCGTCCGGAGCCTGTGACGGCGGTTTCCCGGCCCTGGGGGCGCGGCGCGGCGGCGCGGGGGCCGCTTTGGCATGGCCGTTGCTGAGAGAGGGCGACGCCACGCAATTTCTCATTGCATCCCAAAGGGGGAGACGCCATGAACCTGCTGCAGAAGTTTCGCCTGACCAAGCTGCTCCACGACCAGGTCGAGTCCAGCGGAGACGACATCTCCGGGATCCTCGGCGCCTGGGAAGAGCCGCAGTACAAGGGCCTGTGCGAGTATGTCTCGCAGTGTCAGGGCGTGGTGCCCAAGTACGTCTCGCGGCTGGCCCGGCTCACGGGGCTGGCGCCGCGCGAGGTGGTCTTCGAGATCGTCGGCGCCCAGGCCCTGGTCAAGGGCCGCCGGGGCCGCCCGCCGTCGGTCGAGCCCGTGGGCGCGGCCTATCTGCCCGAGGACGCCTCGGATCGTGATCTGTATTTGCGGAGCCTTGTGGACGAGCGCAAGCGCTTCTTGTAGCCCGCTGTCGGGAAGCGGAGGGCGACGAGGGCGCGGGGCCTGGGGCCTCGCGCCCTTTTGCGTGAAATTTACGAAATGTCGTCAGTCGTGG
>CAYUIN010000390.1:0-3387 GCA_964444695.1 uncultured Desulfocurvus sp. | reverse complement strand
GATCTCGATCATGAACCCTTCCTCGGCCCCGCGCGGCACCGAGGTCATGACCAGCCGCGACACCGAGGCGATGGACGGCAGGGCCTCGCCCCGGAATCCGAAGCTGGCGATGGTCGCCAGCTCCCGCACGTCGGCGATCTTGCTGGTGGCGTGCCGCGTCAGCGCCAGCTCCATCTCCCCCGGCTCCATGCCCCACCCGTCGTCGGTGACGCTGAGCAGCCCCTGTCCGCCCTGCTCAATGACCACCTCGACGGAGGAAGCCCCGGCGTCCAGACTGTTCTCCACCAGCTCCTTGAGCACGGACGCGGGCCGCTCCACCACCTCGCCTGCGGCGATCTGGTTCTGGAGCTCCGGGGGAAGGACGCGGATGGGGCGCCGCCTGGGCGCGTCGGAGGAAGGGGAAGGCTGGGCGGAAGGCGTCATGCCCGTGAAGCTACCGGAAAACGTGATGACCCGCTAGAGGGGAGGGGCCTTGAATGCTTTTCGGGTGGCCTGGGGGAACGGAAAAAGCGCGGGGCGTTTCGCCCCGCGCCTTTCGTTTCGCATTCTCACTTCGGCCTAGAAGCTCAGGCCCAGCAGTTCCAGGCGGGCTTCGATGCGGTCTTCGAACGGTGTCTGCGTGACGGCCAGGGTGAGTCCCCAGCACTGGTGCTGGTAGGTGGCGCGGATGGTCTTTTCCAGGTCCGTGTCCGTGACCAGGTCGGCACGGTAGGTGAAGCCCAGGGACCAGCGGCGCGACAGGCTCAGGTCCAGCCCGTAGCGCACCTGGCGGATGCGCTCGCGGGCGGCGCGGCGGTAGTCGTCCGTGGGGCGCTGGTAGTCCAGGGCGAATTCGGCCCGGGCCACGTCCTTCCAGATGCCGCGCAGGATGTGCTCGTGGGCCGTCAGTTCGCCGTCGTGGGGCGACCAGTAGCTGCGGCTGGTGAGCGAGACCCATTCCTCGGGCGAGACGATGACCTCGGCCATCAGGTCGGAGTACGGGCGGCGGGGGTAGTCGTCCAGCTCGTCGCGGCGGCTGGCCTCGCGGGCGCTCCAGCTCTGCTCCAGGCGCAGGCGCAGGAATTCCAGGTAGTCCACGGCCAGCCCGGGGTCGCTGCCGACCTCCTTGCCCTGGTCGTCCAGGGTCCGGGACAGGGCCACGGTCTCGCGGCGGCGGTCCAGGAGGTTGGTCAGGGAGTAGGTGATTTCGTTGCGCGCCCCCAGGCGGTCCAGCTCGTCGAAGAAGGGTTTGTTCTTCTGCGAGACGTAGGGCACCCAGTCGTATTCCACGCGCGGCTGCACGGTGTGCTTCACGGCGGTCCAGCGGCTGTCGCCCTCGTGGGCGGCGTCCACGGCCAGGGGCTCCTTGTCGGCGTCGACGTCGAAGACCTTGTAGCGCTCGGTGAAGGCCGTCAGGTTCAGGGTCGGCAGGTGGCGGGCCGTGGTGTGCCCGTCGTGCTCGGCGATGGTCCGGTTCTCGTATTCGTCCACCAGGTAGGCGGTCTCGCGCAGGCCCAGGGTGGGGATCACGGAGACGCTGCCCGCCTGCATGGGCAGGCTGAGCTTGGGGTAGGCCTCGACGCGCGTGCCGGAGGTGCCGTAGCGGCGCCAGAAGTTGGTGGCGCCCGCCTCGCCCTCGAATTCCAGCGGCCCGGAGAAGACGTGGTCCTTCCAGAGGTAGGCGTGCAGCTCCGGCAGGCTCTGGGCCGTGGGGTTGCGGTCCTTGGAGCGGTTGCCCGCCTGGTGTTCCAGGTTCTGGGTCCAGGCGGCCTTGGCGGCGACCCCGCCCACGTCCCAGGAGCGCGTCACCAGCAGGGCGGACTCGCGTTCCAGGGCGTCGGCGTCGGCGATGTCGCGCGAGAATTGTTCCAGGAAGTCCTCGCGGCTCTTGGTGAAGCCGGATTTCCCGGCCTTGAATTCGCGCAGGTAGTTCTGGTCGGAGACCCAGTCGATGTCCAGCTTGGCCTTCCAGCGCGGGTCCACCAGGTGCGTGTCCAGCTTGCTGCGCCACCAGTAGCGGGTGGCGTTGGTGCGCACCAGGGCGTCGCCCTGGAACTGCTCGTCCTCGTCGGACTCGGAGGGCTCGGTGACGTCGTCGTGCATCGCGTCCATGCGCCACAGGCCCTTGGTCCCGGTGTCCGGCGTGTGGCGGAATTCCAGGCCCTGCATCAGGCCGCGCTCGCTCATCCAGTTCTCGAACAGGGTCAGGTCGGCCTCGTCGCTGATGGCCCAGTAGATCGGCTGGTTGACGTTCATGCCCAGGCGCGAGCTGTGCCCCACGTCGGGCATCAGCAGGCCGGACTGGCGCTTCTCCTTGACGGGCAGCACGGCCACCGGGGAGTAGAACACGGGCTGGTCGCCCATGTTGAATTTGGGGTGCCAGAGCCAGGCGTAGCCTTCCAGGGTGATCTCGCCTTCGTCCATGTCGATGGACCAGGCGTTGGAGGCGTCGTCGCAGGCCGTGACCCGGGCGTTCTGGAAGCTGTAGCGGTCGCCCTCGTGTTTTTCGATGCGCTCGCCGCGGAAATAGAGGTGCGGATCGGAGACGAAGACCTCGCCGTTCTTCAGCCAGCCGACCTTGTTCTTGAGGTCGAACTCGGCCTCGTCGGCGCGCAGGCGGTCCAGGGACCAGTGGATCTCGACGTTGCCGTCGAGGTGCACCCAGCCCGTGGTGCGGTAGTAGGTGGCGTTGTCGGCCTTCAGGGAGTTCTCGCCCCGGGTGAGCACCACGTTGCCGTGGGCCTCCAGGACCTCCTGGTCGTGCTGGGCGGCGATGTTGTCGGCCCGGATCTGCCACTGCTGCTGCTGGTCCTCGATCTTGGACTCGATGGCCTCGGAGATCTTGTCCTGCGCCGGGGCGGGGACGGACCAGGCCGTCAGGGCCAGGGCCAGGCCCGCCAGGAACAGGGCCGCCAAGGGCGCCAAACGCCGCGAATCGGCGCGGCGGACGAGGTGTGCTGCGGTCATGGTCTGCCTTGCGCTGTTGGTCCGGATACTGCGGAAAGCCAGGGACGATGCCGCACCGTGTATCACAGACGGGGGCAAAAGAACAGTGGATGCCGCCTGGGAAATTCCGTATATCTGCCGCGTTGCGCCGCCCGGGAGGCGGCGGGAGGAAAACGCAGATGTCCATTGCATACAGTCACGTCACCGCGCGCATCCATCCGCGCGTCATCGCCGAGAACTACAAGGTCATGAACGAGCGCGGCGGCAACTGCTGCGCCGTGATCAAGGCCGACGCCTACGGCCACGGGCTGGCCGTGGCGGCGGACGCCCTGGCCGGGGCCGGGGCCAGGGCGCTGGCCGTGGGCACCGTGGGCGAGGCCATGGATCTGGCGCGGACCAATTTCAGCGGCCAGGTGATCGCGCTGCTCGACACACTGTCCCCGATACGGGCAGCCCTTGCGC
>CAYUIN010000389.1:0-3402 GCA_964444695.1 uncultured Desulfocurvus sp. | reverse complement strand
CCTCGGGCGGGCGGACGCCCCGGTCCGGCGGCCAGAGGCCGAGCGATGACCACGCTGGCGATCTTTCTGGCCCTCATCGGGCTGATCATGCTGGGCGTTCCCGTGGCCGTGGCCATGGGCCTGACCGCCGTGGGGACCTTCCTGGCCATGGGCCAGGGGGACATCCTGACCATGGTCGCCCAGCGGATGTACGCCTCCACCACCTCCTTCACGCTGCTGGCCATCCCGTTCTTCATCCTGGCCGGGAACCTGATGAACACCGGGGGCATCACCGAGCGCATCTTCCGCTTCGCCCGGGCCCTGGTGGGTCACATCTGGGGCGGGCTGGGGCAGGTCAACGTCATCGCCAGCATGATCTTTTCCGGCATGTCCGGCGCGGCCGTGGCCGACGCGGCGGGGCTGGGCATGGTGGAGATGAAGGCCATGAAGGACCACGGCTACGACTGGCGCTTCTCCGCCGCCATCACCGCCGCCTCGTCCACCATCGGGCCCGTGATCCCGCCCAGCATCCCGCTGGTGATCTACGGCTACCTGACGGAAGTCTCCGTGGGGCGGCTGTTTTTGGCCGGGGTCGTGCCCGGCGCGCTGATGGGCCTGGCGCTGATGGTCGCGGTCTATTTCGTGTCGCGCCACCGCAACTACCCGCGCGACAGCCGCGCGCCGCTGCGCGAGGTCCTGGAGAGCGGGCGCCGGGCCTTCCTGCCGCTGCTCACGCCGGTGCTCATCGTGGGCGGCATCCTCTCCGGGCAGTTCACGCCCACGGAGGCCTCGGTGGTGGCCTGCGTCTACGCCCTGATCCTGGGCCTGGTGGTCTACCGCAGCATCCGCCCGCGCGACCTGCCGCGCATCTTCTGGGAAGCCCTGACGCACACCGTGCGCATCATGTTCATCATCTCCGCCGCCGGGTTCTTCGGCTGGCTGCTGATCCTGAACCGCATCCCGGTGCAGGTCATCGACGGCCTGGCCTCGCTGTCGGACAACGCCTCGGTGGTCATGCTGCTGATCATCTTCATCCTGCTGGTCTTCGGCTGCTTCCTGGAGGGCATCGCCGTCCTGCTGATCACCATCCCCATCTTCTCCAAGCTCATCGTGCACTACGGCATCGATCCCGTGCAGTTCGGCGTGGTCATGACCCTGGCCTCGATGATCGGCCTGCTGACCCCGCCCGTGGGCATGTGCCTGTACGCCGTGTCCAGCATCACCAACCTGTCCATCGGCGCCCTGACCCGCGAGATGTGGCCGTACCTGCTGGGGATTTTCCTCGTGCTGCTGGCCGTGGCCTTCATCCCGCAGGTCTCCCTGTGGCTGCCGAACCTGCTGATGGGAGTCTGACATGCAGCCCCGCGCCACATTCCGCTGCCCCGAGCCCCCGGCCTGGCTGGGCACCTTCGACAGGCTGCTGGTCCTGACGCTGCGCGGCATCTGCGTGCTGTGCTTCGTGCTGTTGCTGGTGCTTTTGGCGGGCAACGTCTTCGTGCGCTTCTTCCCGGTGGCGGCCTTCTTCTGGTTCGACGAGATCGTGGAATGGGCCTTCGCCTGGATGATCTTCTTCGGCGCGGCGGCCCTGTGGGCGCGCGACGAGCATTTCCGGCTGGAATGGATCAACGAGAAGATAAGGGGCACCCGGGCGGGGCACCTCGTGGCCGCGGGCATCGAACTGCTGTCCCTGGTGTTCATCGCCATCCTGTTCTACCAGGCCACGCGCCTGACGCTGCTGGCCAGGGACTGGACCCCGGTCTTCAATCTGCCCCGGCGCTGCCTGTACATCTGCATGCCCCTCTCGGCGCTGATCATGGTCGGCTATTCGCTGCGCAACGTGGGCCGCGAGCTGCTGGCCTTCTGCACCCACGGCCCGGGCGGCGCGGGGCGGGACGCGGCGCGGGGCGGGGAGGGAGGCGCGGATGATTGCGAATCGTAAAACTGAGTGCCGCATTTCGGAATGCGAGCGGGGCGGGCTGCGGCCCGGGGTGGCTGCAATCTCGCGAACCAAGCGGGAAGCATGGACTATTTTTCAAACACGGGTAGGGGCGCTGTGACTCGCAAGCAACGGACACGACGGGACGGGCGGCCATGAGCGGCGGTGCGAAGACGCGCGCCGCGGCAGGCGTCGTCCGGGAGGCCGAACCCCTGGACATCCTGGCCCTGGGCGAGCCCCTGATGGAGTTCTCCGCCGAGCGGGAGGGCAGGCTGGACACGGCCGGGCGCTACCTCTCGGGGTTCGGCGGCGACGCGTCCAATTTCGCCGTGGCCGCGCGCCGCGCCGGGGCCCGGGTGGGCATCCTGACGCGCATCGGGCGCGACCCGTTCGGCGACGCCTTCATGCGCCTGTGGGAGAACGAGGGCCTGGACTGCTCCCTGGTGGAACGCGCCAAGGACCGGCCCACGGGGGTCTATTTCATCTCCCGCTTCCAGGGCCGCCACGAGTTCACCTACTACCGCGCCGGGTCGGCGGCCTCGGCCCTGGCGCCGCGCGCGGTGCCCCGGGACCTGGGCGGGGCGCGCCTGTTGCACTGTACGGGCGTGACCCAAGGCATTTCCGACTCCGCGCGGCAGACGGTGCGCGCGGCCATGGACGCCGCCCGGGCCGTGGGCGCGGTGGTGTCCTTCGATCCCAACTATCGGCCCTCGCTGTGGCCGCTGACCAAGGCCCGGCTGGCCATCCACGAGGCGGCCTCCCAGGCCGACCTGGTGTTCCCCAGCATGGAGGAGGCCACGGTGCTCACCGGGCTGGACGAGCCCAAGGCCGTGGCCCGCTTCTACCTGGACATCGGCGCCCGGGTCGTGGCGCTGAAGCTCGGCCCCGGGGGCGTCCTGCTGGCCACGGCGGACGGCATGGAGCACGTCCCGGCCATCGACGTCCGGGCCGTGGACGGGTCCGGCGCGGGCGACGCCTTTGCCGGGGCCTTCACGGCGGCCTACCTGGAAGGCCGGGACCTGCTGTGGTGCGCGCGCCTGGCCGTGGCCACGGCCGGGCTGGCCACCACGGGCCTGGGCTGCGTGGGGCCCGTCCCGCGCCGGGCCGAGGCCGAGGCCCGGATGCAGCCCGGGCCCGCGCGCTGAGTACGACGCAGAACACGGCGCCCCAAGCGGCGCCTGGATGAGGGGTTTGCGACGAACAAGCACGACGGGGCGGCGGCCCGCACGCCGCGCCACGTCAAACCGCATGGTTTCAGGAGGTGTCCCATGAACAAGCGATTGCTCTGTCTGGCCCTGGCCCTGGGCATGATCCTGGGTCTGGCCCAGGTCGGCGCGGCGGCGGACTACGTGTTCAAGTACGCCAACACCCAGAGCGAGAACCATCCGCGCAGCAAGTCGATGATGTTCTTCAAGGAGCAGCTGGAGAAGCGCTCCGGCGGGCGCATCGCGGTGGAGCTGTACCTGTCCGGCGTGCTGGGCAAGGAG
>CAYUIN010000388.1:0-3405 GCA_964444695.1 uncultured Desulfocurvus sp. | reverse complement strand
CCCGACCTCGGCCAGCACGGCCGAGAAGCGTTCCAGGTTCGGCTCCACCACGGCCCGCGAGGTCACGTAGACCCGGTCGGCGACGTTGGCCGCGTCCGGGAACAGGTGGGCCAGGACGTTCATGATCACCGGCCGCCCCCGACCGTCCCAGTACACGTCCACGGCGAACTCCTCGCCGGGCACCGTCTCCTCGATGATGAACCTGTCCAGGCCCAGGACCTGGGCCGGGTACTGGCGGGCGATGGACTCGGCCTCGGCGCGGATGGCGGCCACCACCCCGGGCCAGGCCGCGTCGTCCGCCACCACGTGCACCCCCAGGCTGAAGAAGCCCACGGCGGGCTTGACCACGAAAGGCTTGGCGAAATCCGCCGGGTCCACCCGCTCCAGCTGCGCCAGGGGCACGCCCCGGAAGCGGAAGTCCGGGTACAGCGGGCGCAGCATCTCGCGGAAGGCGACCTTGTCCTTGAACAGCCGCACCCGCTCGGGCAGCCCCGTGAAGCCCAGGTTGGCCGCGATCCAGTCGATGGCGTTCTCGGAATTGGCGTAGATGCGCCGCCCCCGGCCCGTACGCGCCAGGTCCAGGAAGGCGTCCGGCGCCGTGAGGCAGGGGCTCTGGCCCAGGGCCTCGCGGGCCTGGGGCGTGTCCAGCACGGGGATGGCGCCGCGCTCGGCGGTGCCGCGCAGGAAATCGGAAACGTAGGGCTTGTCCAGAAGCAGCATCGGGGGCCGTCCTTGGTCGCGGTTGGGCGTTTGCCGGGAGGGCTTTCTACCCCACTGCGCGGCAAAAGGGAACCGGGCCGGAGGGGATCAGCGCGTGGGAATCTCGGCCCCGGAGAGCACGGCGATCAGCCGCTTGAGGACGTTCAGGTCGAAGGCGTCCTTGTGGGCCTTGATGTAGCGCAGGGCCTCGTAGGGCGAGCGGGCCGGGCGCCAGGGCGCGGTGCGCGTCAGGTTGTCGTAGGCGTCGCACATGGCCAGGACGTTGACGTAGAACGGCAGCGCGTCCGCCGTCAGGCCCGAGGGATAGCCCGTGCCGTCCATGCGCTCGTGGTGGAACAGGATGCAGTTCACGGCCTCGCGGGCCAGGGGCAGGTCCGCGCACAGGCCCACCCCGGCCGAGGCGTGGGCCCGGACGCGGTCGCGCTCGCCGAAGGCCAGGGTCTCCGGGTCGCGTTCCAGCAGCTCGGCGGGGACCACGGACTTGCCGATGTCGTGCAGCAGCGCGCCCATGGCCACGGCGTGCAGCAGCTCCTTGGTCACGTCCGGGTAGTCCTGGGCCACGCACAGGGTGAGCACGGCGGTGCCCAGGCTGTGGTTGTACAGCCGGTAGCCCCGGCCCACCAGCCGCGCCACGTGCTTCAACGAGCCCGACTGGGCGAAGAAGTCCACGCTGGTGCGCAGCAGGTCGGAGATCTCGCCGAAGCGGCGTTTGGCCGTACCCCGAGGCAGCTTTTCCTCGAACACCCGCCGCGTGAGGGTCAGCGAGGCCTGGAACCAGGCCTGCCCCCGTTGCTCCATGGGGATGTCCTCGTCCAGCAGCAGGTCGCGCAGGTTCTCCAGCAGGTAGACGGCGTAGGCCTCGCGGTCCGTGGCGTCCACGAACACCTGGCGCACGCCCATGGAGTCCAGCTTGTCGCGGTGCTTCTGGCCGAAGGCGTCGCCCTTGTTGGTGTACAGCACGTAGTCCCCGCCCTGGCGCAGGTGCAGGGCGAAGCGTCCCTTGTCCCAGTTGCGGATCATCAGCGGATGGATGGCGAAGAAGCCGTCGCGCTCCTGGACGGTGTCGGTATTCTTGGAGGTGCTGCTCATGGTTGTGCGTTTCCCGGCGGCCCGCGACCCGGACGGCGCGGCCGCATGGTCCCGGATTCTCGGCCATCGGGCCGCGACAGTCAACGATTTCCGGTCCGGCCCCGCGCCTTGACTTCCGCGCGGCGGCGATTATTGTTCCCTGACCACCGCCAAGGAGCCCCCGTCATGCCGATGTACGAATACGAATGCGACAAATGCCACCATTGTTTCGAGGACCTGGCCGCGCCGGACGAGCCCTGCCCCGCCTGTGAGCGCTGCGGCGGGCCCACGCGCAAGGTCGTCTCGCGCCCGTCCATCCGCACCGAGTACGCCAGCCCCATGGACCGGGGCGTGGCCCCGCTGGTGGGCTACAATCCCACGGGCCGCCCCCGGGGCTGCCCCACGGGCGGCTGCTCGGGCTGCTCCTCCTCCGGCGGCAACAAGGCCGACTAGCTTCCCAGCCAGCTCCCCAGCCCGCAGGCGTCGCACGAGGCGCAGTCCCCCGGCGCGCAGCGGGCCGAAGGCCGCACCGCGTTGTAGCGCTCCCACTCCCGCCACAGGAACTCCCGGTCCACGCCGGTATCGATGCATTCCCAGGGGAAGGCCTCGTCCCGCCCGCGTTCGCGGTCCAGGTAGGCCCCGGGGTCGCCGTCCCATTCCCTGAGGGCCGCGCGCCAGCTCATGCCCGGGCGCGCCGCCAGGGCCGCCAGCTCGAACACGGCCTCGTCGCCCCGGGCCAGCAGGCCCTGCAAGCGGGCGGAATTCGGCTTTTCCAGCATCGCCCGGAATCCCTTCAGCGGCTTGACCAGCGCCTTGATGCGCCGCATCACCGCCTCCAGCTCCTTTTCCGAGGGCATCCGCGCCCATTGCAGCGGGGTCCAGGGCTTGGGCACCAGGCAGCTGGCGCTGACCGTGACGTGCTCCACGCCCTGACGCTTGCCGCCGCGCCCGGCCTCCACGGCCTCGGCCATGCGGTCCAGGAACTCGCCCAGCTCGTCGTAGTCCGCCTCCGTCTCCCCGGGCCAGCCCGCGATGAGATAGACCTTGAGGTGGTTGAACCTGAGCGCACTGACCCGGCGCACGGCGTCCAGGAACACGTCCTCGTCCAGGTGCTTGTTCACGGCCCGGCGCAGGCGGCGCGAGGCGCCCTCCAGGGCGAAGGTCAGGCTGCGCGTGCCCGTGCGGCGCAGAAATTCCAGCAGCTCGTCGGTCATCCCGTCGGCCCGCAGGGAGGACAGGGAGAACTTGGTGCCGCGCTCGTGCAGCCAGGTCAGGAAGGGCAGAAGCTCCGGCCAGTCCGTGAGCGCCGTGCCCACCAGGCCGACCTTGGCCGGGTTGGCGCGCTCCACGGCGTCGCGCAGGGCCGCCGCGTCGGCGTGGCGCGGCGGGCGGTAGACGTATCCGGCGGCGCAGAAGCGGCAGCCGTACGGACAGCCCCGGTTGACCTCCAGCAGGTACATGTCGCGGAACTCGGCCTCGGGGCTGACGAAGCAGGACGCGCCCGGCTCGGCCAGCAGCCGCCCGCCGCCGCCGGAGATCACGCGGCGCACGGGCTTGCCAGGCCTGTCCGGGAGGTAGGCGCCCGGCTGTCCGTCGGCGGCGTCCAGCAGCGCGGCC
>CAYUIN010000387.1:0-3406 GCA_964444695.1 uncultured Desulfocurvus sp. | reverse complement strand
TCCGGCCCCCTGAACCCCATTCAGGTGCGCTACCAGACTGCGCTACATCCCGACGCATGGCGCGCTTTCGCGCGCGGGGAAGGATTACCTAGAGCTTTGAAGCTCAAATGTCAACTGTTCCGGGGCGGGTTTTTCCCGGGGAGCGAAACCGCCGCAACAAACAGCGGGCGCGGGCTGCCGACCGGGGGGCCGCCCGCCGGAGCGGGGCCGGGCGTCATTTGCCCAGCAGCTTCTTCAGCTCCAGCAACTCTTCCACCATCTCGCGGCGCAGGCTCGGGGAGCCGTCCTTGGACGCGGGCTCTCCTGGCCGGGCCGGGCCGGGGCCGTCTCCGCCCTGGTCGCCGGTCTCGGGCGCCTGCCCCGCGCCCGGCGCCGCCTCGGCCGCCTCGGCCTCCAGGCGCCTTCTCGCGCCCTCGATGGTCAGGCCTTCCTCGTGGAGCATCACCCGGATGCGCCCCAACAGCGCCAGGTGCTCCTCGTCGTACAGGCGCTGGCCCTTGCGCGTGCGCAGGGGCGCCAGCTGCGGGAACTCCGACTCCCAGAATCGCAGCACGGAAGGATTCAGCCCGAGGGCCTCGGCGGCCTGCCCGATGCGGTATCTCCTGCCCATGCCGTCCTCCTCCGGGGCGCGCCCCGGCTTCGATCCCAGCTACACGCGAACGGGCAGCGCCTTGGTCAGGCCCGCCACCACGGCCGCATGCCGCTTGTCCACTTCCTTGTCCTTGAGGGTCCGCTCCGCGTGGCGATACGTCAGGCGCACCGTCACGTTGCGCGCCTCGCCGCCCTCGGGCTCGAACAGGTCCGTCATGACCACGTTCTCCAAAATGTCCACCTTCATGGACTCGATGGCCGACACGATCTGCCCGGCCTGCACGCCCAGCGGCGCGATGACCGTGATGTCCCGGCGCACGGGCGGGAACTTGGCCAGCGGCTTGAAGCCCGGGACCAGCGCCTCGTACATCTCGCGCAGGGCGTCCGCGTCCAGCTCCGCGAGCCAGACGTCGCGCCGCGCGTTGTACTTCTCCGCCACCTCGGGCAACACCTGGCCCAGCACGCCCACGGCGCGCCCGCCCACGCAGACCTCCACGCAGGGCCGCAGGTACGGATGCTCCGCCGCCAGCGTGAACGTCCCCTGGCCCAGGCCCAGCGCCGTCAGCAGATGCTCCACCAGCCCCTTGAGGTCGGAATAGTCCGCATTGTCCTCACCCGGCCAGGGCCAGCGCTCGCTGCCCCGGCGGCCGTACACCAGCAGCCCCAGCCGCGCGGGCTCCTTGGCCGTGGTCTCGGACTGCGGGTCCGCAAAGAACACGTTGGCGTACTCGAACAGCCGCATGCGCACCGCGCCGTGGCCCACGTTGATCCGCACGTTGAACAGCAGCCCCGGCGCCAGCGCCGTGCGCATCACGTTCTGCTCCTCGGACAGCGGATTCATCACCGGCACCCGCCCCTCCCGGGGCAGGCCCAGCAGATCCAGGTCCGCATCGCCGCAAAAGCTGTAGTTGATGGCCTCGCGCAGGCCCGCGCCGCGCGCCCAGTGCTTGAGGCGCATCATGAACCCGAAGCGCGTGTCCTCCTCGCCGATACCGTCCAGCGACTTGGAGACCTTGGGCAGCACTGCCGGAATACGGTCCATGCCGTACACCCGCGCGACCTCCTCGAACAGGTCCACCTCGCGCTCCAGGTCCAGGCGATGGCTCGGCGCCTCCACGGTCCAATCGTCCGCGTCCGAGGCGTCCACAACGCAGCCCATGCCCGTCAGCGTCCGCTCGCAGAACGCCGGGTCCAGCGCGATGCCCAGCAGCGCCTCCGCCTTCTCCCGGCGGAACCGCAGCGTCTTGTTCGTCCAAGGCTTCGGCTCGCTCACGCACACGCCCGGCAACAGCCGGCCGCCGCCGTACTCCGCCAGCAGCGCACTCACCCGGTCCAGACAGTAGCGCGCCAACCCCTGGTCCACGCCGCGCTCGAACCGGTACGACGCCTCGCTGGGCAGCCCCAACCGACGCGCCGTGCGACGCACCGTGGGCGGATTGAAGACCGCCATCTCCAAAAACACGTCCGTGGTGCCGTCGTGCACCTCCGTGTTCTCGCCGCCCATCACGCCCGCCAGGCCCACCGGCCGCTCGCCGTCCCAGATCAACAGGTCCGCCGCCGTCAGGGTGCGCTCCTGCCCGTCCAGGGTCGTGAACTTCTGGCCCTCGGCGGCGTTGGCCACACGGATCTTCGGGCCCTTCAACAAATTCAAATCATACGCATGGTTGGGATGCCCCAACTCGAACATCACGTAGTTGGAGATGTCCACCATGTTGCTGATGGGGCGCTGGCCCACGGCCATCAGCCGCCAGCGCATCCAGTCCGGCGACGGGCCGACCTTGATCCCCTGGATCACACGGCCCTGGAACAACCGGCACTGCTCCCCGTCCTCGATCTCGATGGGCACCATCCCCGAACAGTCCGGCCCCTCTTCCTTGAGCTCCAACCTGGGCAGCGTCAGCGGCAGCCCGAAGGCCAACGCCGCCTCGCGCGCCAAGCCCAGCACCGAGTTGCAGTCCGCCCGGTTCGGCGTCACCGAAATATCGAAGACCACCTGGTCCAGCCCCAGCGCGTCCGCCAACGGCGTGCCCACGGCCAGCCCCGGGTCCAGCACCATGATCCCCGCATGGCTCTTGCCGAGCCCCAACTCGTCCTCGGCGCAGATCATGCCCATGGACACCTGGCCGCGCAGCTTGGCCTTCTTGATGGCGAAATCACCGGGCAACACCGCGCCCACCTTCGCCACGGGCACCTTCTGCCCCTTGGCCACGTTCGGCGCGCCGCAGACGATGGGCAACGGCTCGCCCTCGCCCACGTCCACCAAGCACACCGACAGCTTGTCGGCCTCCGGATGCCGCCCGCACTCCACAACATGGCCCACGACCACGTTGTCCAAATGCGCGAAGGGATGAATCACCTCCTCCAGCTCCAGACCCAACATCGTCAGCTTCTCGCCCAATTCCTCGGGCGTGCCCTCGAACGGCACAAACTCGCGCAACCACTCAAGACTCAACAACATCGTCTATTCCCCTTACGCGCCCCGGGCCTCCCGGCCCAGAACGCACTTCTCGACTTCTCCGCCAGCCACCGGACGCGACGACGCCCCCGATCAACCGGCAAGTCCGTCTCAATACCCGGATTCCCCCCACATATCAACAACCCCGCCCCACGCCCAACCGGCGCATGGAACGGGAGCGGGGCGGCGGCGGCGAGGGCGGCGTGTGCCTCCGGCGGTTGGGCTTCGCCCAAACCCACCAGGACTCTGTCCTGGACCTGCTCAAGGGGATAATCCCCTTAAGAATCCCTCTTTTGGGCCGCCTGACGGGTTGCTCGAGAGACGGGCCCGAAGGCCGCAGATCGTTGTGCTTCGAGCAAC
>CAYUIN010000386.1:0-3410 GCA_964444695.1 uncultured Desulfocurvus sp. | reverse complement strand
CGGGTGGACCGCGTGCTGCTGGCCGTGCCGGACCCGGCGGCGGACGACGTCCTGGCCCGGCACTGCGAGGGCCTGGGCTTCACCGTGGTGCGCGGGCCGGAGCAGGACGTGTTGCGGCGCATGGCCCTGGCCGCGCGCGCGGCGGGCTGCGCGCACGTGGTGCGCGTCTGCGCCGACAGGCCCCTGATCTGCCCGGAGGAGCTGGACGACCTGGTGGCCTTCTACGAGGCGGCGGGCTGCGACTACGCCTACAACCACGTGCCCGTGGGCGCCGCCCATCCCGTGGGCCTGGGGGCGGAGATCGTGCCGCTGCCGCTGCTGCTGGAGCTGGACGCCGTCGTGACGCGCCCCGAGCACCGCGAGCACTGCCTGTCCCACGTCACGGACAACCCCGGGCTGTTCTCCATCGCCACCTACCAGCGGCCCCGGCCCCTGGACCACGTGAAGGTGGACGTGGATACCTTCGACGACTACCGCACCCTGGCCCTGTCCGGCGTCCGCATCGACGACGGGCGGGACGCAATCCTCGACCTTTTCGGGTGACAGCATGCGACTGACGGACTGCATCGCCGGATACGATCCCCTGGACCGCCAACTGCGCCGCCCCCTGGTCATCGCCGAGGTGGGCGTGAACCACGGCGGCGACCTGGACCTGGCCCGCCGCCTGGTGGACGAGGCCGCCCGGGGCGGGGCCGACGCCGTGAAGTTCCAGACCTACAAGGCCGCCACCCTGGCCGCGCGGCGCTCCCCGGCATACTGGGACACCACCAAGGAGCCCACCACCAGCCAGTTCGAGCTGTTCTCCAAGTACGACGGCTTCTGGCAGGACGAGTACGAGGCCCTGCGCCTCGCCTGCGACGCCGCCGGGGTGGAGTTCCTGTCCACGCCCTTCGACGTGGCCTCGGCCCGGTTCCTGAACGAGCTGATGGACGTCTTCAAGATCTCCTCGTCGGACATCACCAACAGGCCGTTCATCGAATTCCTGTGCGGGTTCGGCAAGCCGGTGCTGCTCTCCACCGGGGCCTCGCACCTGTGGGAGGTGCAGGAGGCCGTGGGCTGGATCGAGGCGGCGGGCAACCCGCTGTGCCTGATGCACTGCGTGCTGAACTACCCGACCCCCGACGCCAACGCCAACCTGGGCATGATCCTGCACCTGCGCGAGGCCTTCCCGCGCCACGTGCCCGGCTATTCCGACCACACCCTGCCCGGGGACATGGGCGTGCTGCGCACGGCGGCCCTGCTGGGGGCGCGCGTGCTGGAAAAGCACTTCACCCACGACAAGACCCTGCCCGGCAACGACCACTACCACGCCATGGACCACCGCGACCTGGCGCGGCTGCGCGAACTGATGGACCGCGAGCTGGCCCTGGTGGGCTCCTGCGCCAAGGCGCCGCTGGCCGACGAGGCCCCGGCCCGGGCCAACGCCCGGCGCAGCCTGGTGGCCGCGCGGCCCATCGAGCCCGGCAGGCCCATCGGCCCCGAGGACCTGACCTGGAAGCGCCCGGCCTCGGGCATCAGCCCGCGCCACTACCACGAGGTGCTGGGCATGACGGCCCTGCGCCGCGTGGAGGAGGACGAGATCCTGGAGTGGCCCATGCTGGGCCCGGCGCCCGGGGAGGGCGGCCATGGCCCCGCGTGACGAGGTCGCCCAGATCGGCGCCCTGCTCGAGCGGCTGTTCCCGCTGCCGCGCTCCCTGGCGGGCCCGGCCAACCGCGAGACCCTGCGCCTGCTGTCCGGCGTGGCGCCGCTGACCCTGCACGAATATCCCAGCGGTACCCGGGTCTACGACTGGACCGTGCCGCGCGAATGGACCGTGCGCGAGGCCTGGATACGCGACGCCGCCAGCGGGCGGGTGCTGCTGGACCTGACCGAGGGGCCGCTGCACGTGGTCACGGGCAGCGTGGCCGTGTCCGGGCGGATGTCCTACGAGGCCCTGGCCCCGCGCCTGCACACCCTGCCCCACAGGCCCGCCGCCGTGCCCTACCGCACCAGCTACTACCGCGAGGACTGGGGCTTCTGCCTGAGCCACGAGCGCCTGGAACGCGACTTCGCGCCGGGGCGCGAGTACGAGGTGCGCATCGACTCCCGCCACGAGGACGGGGCCATGACCGTGGCCGACCTCGTGCTGCCCGGCGCGGGGCCGGAATTTCTGGTCTCGACCTACATCTGCCACCCCTCGCTGGCCAACGACAATCTGACCGGGCCGGTGCTCGCGGCGTTCCTGGCCCGGCGCCTGGCCGAGCGGCCCCTGCGCCGGGGCGTGCGCTTCGTGTTCGCGCCGGAGACCGTGGGCGCCGTGGCCTACTGCGCCCACAACGAGGCCGCCATGGGGCGCATCCGCGACGGGTTCGTGGTCACCTGCGCTGGTGGGCCGGGGCCCCTGGGCTACAAGGCCTCCTTCGAGCCCGGCGCGCGCGTCGACCGCGCGGTGGAGCGCGCCTTCGCCGACGCGGGCCTGGTCCCGCTGCGCCATCCCTTCGACGTGCACGGCAGCGACGAGCGCCAGTTCGCGTCCCCGGGCTTGCGGATCCGCACGGCCACCATCTGCAAGGACAAGTATTACGAATATCCGCAGTACCACACCTCCGAGGACGACCTGTCCTTCGTGCGCCCCGAGAATGTGGCCCTGACCCTGGACCTCTACGAGGCGGCCCTGCGCCGCCTGGACGCCGACGTGCTCTACGAGCGGCCCGAGCCGCACTGCGAGGCCATGCTCTCGCGCCACGGCCTGTACCCGGCCCTGGGCGGGGCCTACCTGCCCGAGGAGCGCGACGCCCGGCGCCGGGCCACGGACGCCGCCCTGTGGCTGCTCTTCGCCTGCGACGGGGACACCTCCCTGGACCAGGTGGCGGAGCGCTCCGGGCTGGACGCGGCGCTGCTGGGCGAGGTCGCGGCGCGCCTGACGGACAAGGGCCTGCTGCGCGACGCCCAGGGCCCGGGCGGGAGCGGCGCGGCGTGAAGACCCTGCTGGTGCTCACGGGCGCGGCCGACGCGGCCTGGGCCCCGCAGGCCTTCGCCCGGGGCGAGGCCGCCTGCGCGGCGCCGTCCCTGGAAGGCCAGGCCACGGCCCGGTCCCTGGGGCTGCCCTGCGCGGCCCACGAGGCCCTGGCCTGGGGCATCGACCGCTGCGCGGCGTGGGACGCCTCCCGGCGCCTGGCGCGGGGCTGGAGCGCGACGCTGCCCGGGCTGTTCGGGGCCGGGTTCCGGGGCTATCCCCTGGCCGAGATGCTGTTCGCCAACATGCACCACGTGCTCAACGAGGCCCTGCAGGCCTCGGCCTGGGCCGCCGGGGTGCTGGACGCCGAGGCCCCGGGGCGGGTGCTGGCCGGGTTTCGGCCCGACCCGCTGGCCGGGCGCGGGCTGGCCGTGGCCACGCCGGGGCAGGGCCTGGAACGCGAGGCCTTCCAGG
>CAYUIN010000385.1:0-3417 GCA_964444695.1 uncultured Desulfocurvus sp. | reverse complement strand
GTCGCCTTCCAGCACGCAGCGGACGCTGATCTCTCTGGGCGTCTGGTCCCGGACCATGGCCGGGGCCGTCCGGCCCAGGAGCAGGGCGTGCAGCGCGGCGGACAGGGCCAGGGCGGGAACCAGTCGCATGGCGTCAGGGGCGCGGGGCCGCCGCCTTGTTCTTGGTGTGCGCGGTGATCCAGGCGCCGTCGCCGTCGCCGCGAACCGGCAGCACCGGGCTTTGGCTCCAGAGCTGCGGGCGCAGCCAGCCGTTGGTGTGCACCAGGTCCTGCGGGGCGGGCACCGTGGCGTTGCGATCCACGGACAGCACGCGGATGCCCGCGCCTTCCAGGTCCGCCACGCGCACCGTGTCCTCGAAGGAGCGCAGGTTGCCGAATTCGATGAACCGGCCGCACCAGCCGAAGGCCGTCAGGCCGATGGCCGCCGCCGCGCCGATGATCCCGTCGTTGGTGCCGCCCAGGCCGAGCAGGGTGATCCTGGAGGCGGCCTCCATGGCCTGGGCCTGGGTCTTGCGCTCGTTGGTGCAGGCCTTGCCGAAGACGATCAGCGGGGCCATGTCGTCGGCCTCGGTGGCCAGGCAGACGCCCGGGTCGCTGCCCACGCTGGCGTAGCGCTCCACGTGGCCCACGGCCAGTTCCACCAGCGGGTCCAGGTCCTTGCGGGTGGTGCCGTCCGGCGCGTCCAGGACGATGCAGGCCGAGCTGTTCTGCGAGGTATAGGGGATGCCCTCGGCCACGAGCTGCTGGTGGCGCAGCACGCCCCACAGCGAGTAGTCCTCGGGCAGCAGTTCGGTGAACATCCGGGCCAGGCGGCCCGTGCCGATGGGAGCGCCCTTGATGTCCGTATCGTCGAAACTCAGGTAGACGCGCATGGAACCTCCGGAGAAAATTGCTGCGGTTCGGCAGCGATTGCCGTATCAATCTGGCTCGTGTACGAATCGGTCGTTTCCGGTTCGTATCGGGCCGGATGAACTTACGACGGGCCCCAGGCCGCGTCAATTCCTACTTCCACGGAGGTCGCGATGACGACGGACAAACGCCGCTGGTGGGGCGGGCTGGATCTGCGCGAGGCCCTGTTCGCGGGGCTGTGCGCGCTGCTGGTGGTGGCGGGCAAGAACCTCCTGCGCCTGCACCTGAAGATCCCCGGCCACGCCATGTTCCTGACCATCTTCTTCCTGGTGCTGGCCAAGGGCTGCATCCGCAAGCCCTGGGCGGGCACGGTCACGGCGCTGCTGGCCGGGCTGGGGGCGATGGTCCTGTCCGGCGGCAAGGGCGGGCCGCTGGTGATCATTTCCTTCGTGCTGCCGGGGGTGGTGCTGGACCTGGCGGGCCTGGCCATGGGCGACATCTGCCGCACGCGCTGGCTGTGCGCCCTGGCGGGCGCCCTGGCGGCGGCGGCCAGGATGCCCGGGGTCTACATCATCGACGCCCTGGCGGGCATGGAGTCGGACATCGTGTTCTGGCACGTGGTGGGCAAGACCCTGGCGGGCACGGCCTTCGGGTTCCTTGGGGCGCTGTTGGCCGCGCCGGTGGTGCGCAGACTGCGCGGCACGGGGCTCGCCGGGCGCTGGGACTAGCGGCCGCCTTAGGGGTTGCGCGCGGGCCCGTCAGCTCTTATATTTCGCGGAAATTCAAAGGAGAACCGCGCATGAAGAAACGATTCGTCACGATGCTCGCCTCCCTGGCGGCCCTGGCCTGCCTGTCGGGCTGCGTCGTGCTGGCCGCCGGGGCCCTCGCCGGAGGCGGCACCTACGCCTACATCTCCGGCTGGGGAGAGCGCAGCTACAACGTGGACCTGCCCGACGCCTACGACGCTGCCGAGCGGGCCTGCTCCCGCCTGGGCCTGCCCATCGAGGAGAAGGGCCGCAGCCTGTCCGAGGCCTCCATCAAGGCCCACGACGGCGACACCCCGGTCTGGATCAAGATGGAAAGCCTGAACCCCCGGGTGACCAAGGTCAGCGTGCGCGTGGGCCTTTTGGGCGACGACCCGGGCACCCAGCGCATCCATCAGGCCATCGCCGATTCCTTCTGAGCCGCACGGCTCGACGCGAACCCGCCCCACGGCGGGTTTTCGTTTGCCTCTCGGGCCCGGGCGCCGTATTCTTGAATGATGCGCACCCGGGCCCGCGCGGTCCGGCACGCGACACAGGAGCAGCCCCGATGCCCACAGCCAAGATCCTTCCCTTCCGCGACTCCGGCGACGCGCGCGAGCGCATCCTGCGCGCCGTGGGCTCGCTGGTGGCGCGCGTGGGGCCGGGGCGCTTGTCCTCGGCGGGCATCGCCACCGAGGCCGGGGTGGACGAGGCGCTCATCAAGCGCATCTTCGGCGGCTTCGGCCAGCTGCTGGACGCCTACGCCGCCACCGACGCCTTTTGGCCGCCGCTGGACGAGCTGGCGGGCGGCCCGCCCGAGGCCCTGCGCGGGCGCCCCGCCGGGGAGGTGCTGTCCGTGTTCTTCCGCAACTACCTGCGCGGGATCATGGACCGGCCCTGGACCCTGGCGGTGATGGAGGCCGAGTCGCGCAACGAGCGCACCCTGCTGACCCACGCCCTGGCCTACATCCGCGAGCGCCGGGCCCTGGAATTCTTCGAGGCCGCCCTGGAAGGCGAGGCGCCCGAGGGCGCGGACCTCTCGGCGGTGATCCTGCTGCTGGCCATGGCCGTGAACTTCGTGGGCATCCGCTCGCGCACGGACCGCACCATGGGCGGCGTGGACGTGACCTCCCCCCTGGGCCTGGACCGTCTGGACAAGGCCATCGACCTGCTCCTGCGCAGGGCCCTCGCTCCACCGGCCCGCTAGCCCGCGCCCCCGCTGCCCCGCGTCTTTCGCGCCGCGCCCGCCGCGCTTCGGCTCCCGGGGCGCGTCATTTTTTGCCGCGCCGCGCCGGGGCCGCGTAGGGCCGCCCGGGGCGCGGCCGCGCAAACTCCTCCAAACTGCGGGGGAATGCGCGGCTGGCACGGCAAATGCTACTGTTTTGCTAGGCGAAGCGGCCCCAGGACGGGGCGCCGGGACTGGGCTTCGCCAAGCACTGCGGAGGCGGCCATGGCCGATATCACTGCCCAGGCGATGATGGATGAGGCAAGGCGGGAACTGGACGGGCCGGACGGCGGCGAACACCCCGTGACCCTGGACGACGTGCGTTTCAGCAGGGGCGCGCAGCTGACCATCGGCTTCGCCGTGAAGGAGATCGCCGAGCGCTGCGGGCTGTTCCCCGGCGACCTGACCCGGCGGCTTCGGGGCCGGATGTACTGGATGGAAGGCAGCGAGAACCTGATGATCGTCTTCCCCGTGCCCGAGGTCGAGGCCGAGATGCTGGTGGAGATTCCCCGGGGGCACTGGTGGTTCAAGGACGCCGAGGCGCCGACCCAGTAGGGCGCCCGGCAGCCGCGCGCCGCGCAGCCCTGCGCGGCGCGCGCGC
>CAYUIN010000384.1:0-3421 GCA_964444695.1 uncultured Desulfocurvus sp. | reverse complement strand
CGCAGGGAGGCCATGCCGTCGCACTTGTAGCAGTAGAAGGTCCAGTCGATCTTCATCGGCTGGGTCACCAGGGCCTTGCCCGGCTCGGGGCAACCCTCGGTGGCGTAGGGGATCGTGTCGAAGATCTCCTGGGCCTCGAACAGGCCGTAGAAGTCGCCCACACCGGCGTGGTCACGACCGATCAGCATGTGGGACACGCCGTAGTTCTGACGGAAGGTGGCGTGCAGCAGGCCCTCGCGGGGACCGGCGTAGCGCATGTCCAGCGGGTAGCCGGCGTTGACGATGTTTTCCTTCACGAAGTAGCCTTCGATCAGGGTCTGGATGCACTTGATGCGCACTTCGGCCGGGATGTCGCCGGGCTTCAGGTTGCCGATGAGGGAGTGGATGATCACGCCATCGCACACTTCACAGGCGATCTTGGCCAGGAACTCGTGGGAGCGGTGCATCGGGTTGCGCAGCTGCAGGGCGGCAACGGTGCTCCAGCCGCGCTTCTCGAACTCGGCGCGGGTCTGGGCGGGGGTCAGGTACACGCCCGGGAACTTGTCGCGGTAGTCGCCCTCGGAGAGGACCTTGACGGTGCCGGCCAGGTTGTATTTGCCCTGGGCCATGACCATCTGCACGCCGGGGTGATCTTCCAGGGCGACGTCCCAGAAGCGCTCGGAGTCTTCGCCGTGGCCCTTGAAGACCTTCTCGCACTCCCACTTCTTCTCGTCCTCGGTGAGGGCGTACTTCTCGGTCACGGTCATGGTGGCGTAGGTCACGCCGTCCTTACCGACCAGGGCGATCTCCTCACCCACGGCCACGGACTCGTCGTCGGTGTCGCAAACGACGGGGACGGGCCAGAAGGTGCCGTCGGACAGGAGCATCTTCTCGCAGACGCCCTTCCAGTCTTCCTTGCCCATGAAGCCGTTCAGCGGAGAGAAGCCGCCGATGCCCAGCATGATCAGGTCGCCCTTCACGCGGTTGGAAATCTGCAGCTTCTTGAGGCCCTCGGCCTTCTTCTGCTCAGCGGCCAGCTCGGCGCCGGTCAGCAGGCACTCGACCAGACCTTTACCACCATGAGGGGGAACAAGCTTAGACATGTTGTGTCTCCTTCCTTCTTGGGAATGTTTGTGACAAAAAAATAGTTCCTCAGCCTGATTTGAGGCAACCGTACTTCCAAGCGAGGCGAACGTGCCGTCGGAAATCCAGGGTGCCCGATCCTTCCTCATCGAATCATGATCATCGTCCGACGGTGTTTGTGAAAAAAATGCGCAAATGTCAAGCGGGGTATTTTATCCTGTAATTACGCAGTGAAACAGGTATGTGCCGAGACCGCTCCCGGCCCCGTTTCGGCCAAGACCCTGCGTTTTCGCCCCAGCTCCCCCCTGAGGCGACCTTGTTCGCCTGATTCACAAACCGTTTTCGAGGCTCCCGGTCCGGGGGCCCGCCCAGCTCCCCGTCCGGCGCCCGGCGAGACACCCAGAAATCCCGCCCGTAGGCCCGTGGCGTATGGATTTACGCGCATTGCCCGCCTGCGAAGAATGAAAACTTTTCTCACCCCTTGCGCTGGGTTCCCATTGTATGTATATAGCCGTCTGCTGCGGGGCTGCCCGGGGGAAGACCGGCCCGCAGCACTTCATTCGAATCGTCAGCAATTCCAGGGCTCTGCTCCAAACCCTCTGTCGCTTGGGATAAAATTCACTTTCACCTTGACAGGGACGTCCCGGCTTGCTAGACGAACAGTGCTTGTTCCATCCATCACAAGCGCCCGGATCAACTGGGCGATGTCGTGTTGGAGTTCAAGAATCAGCCCCCGAGGGGGCGGCGCCGAGGTGGCCGGGACTTGCCCGGCTCACGGGCAACTCCGGCGGGAGGCGACGGCGCGTGGTCATTGACAGTCCTGGCATGGTCCAGCCGCCGAAAGGCGAACGGCATCACCGGGACGTGTCCGCGCCGTGCGATTCGCAAGAAGGCGGGGAAGCGCAATTCCCTGCTTTTCGTATCTCCATCTGTCGATGCGGGATATTCGGAGTTGGTTGTTTGTTTCAACCTTTATATTGTTGGAGGATTCAGTATGCCGACTTTTGTTGATCCCTCGAAGTGCGATGGATGCAAGGGTGGCGAGAAAACCGCTTGCATGTACATCTGTCCCAACGATCTGATGATCCTGGACCCCGAAGAAATGCGGGCCTACAACCAGGAGCCGGATGCGTGTTGGGAGTGTTACTCCTGCGTGAAGATCTGCCCCCAGGGCGCCATCACCGCGCGTCCGTACGCTGACTTCGCGCCCATGGGCGGTACCTCGATCCCCCTGCGCTCCTCCGAAGACATCATGTGGACCATCAAGTTCCGCAACGGTTCCGTGAAGCGCTTCAAATTCCCCATTCGCACCACCCCTGAGGGTTCCATCAAGCCCTTCGACGGCAAGCCCGAGCCCGGCGATCTGGACAGCGAGCTGCTGTTCACCGAGACCGCCCTGGTCGCCCCGAAGGAGGCCCTCGGCCAGAAGTTCGAGATCACCGACGGCGACAAGAGCCAGTGCTGGCAGGACATTCCCTGCGAGTAGCATCCAGTTTCTCTCTGGTGAATTGAACAACAAAGCGAATCCATAAGGAGCACACAAATGCCTAAGATTCCTGTTAAAGAATCCCCCAAGGGTCTGCCCCTGGCTGAGCCCACCGTCGTGGAGCACGACGTCGACATCCTGATGGTCGGCGGTGGCATGGGTAACTGCGGTACCGCGTGGGAAGCCGTTGCCTGGGCCAACAAATACGCCCCCGAAGCCAAGATCATGCTGGTCGACAAGGCCGCCCTCGAGCGCGGCGGCGCCGTCGCCCAGGGCCTGTCCGCCATCAACACCTACATCGGCGACAACGTGCCGGACGACTACGTCCGCATGGTCCGCACCGACCTGATGGGCCTGGTCCGCGAAGACCTGATCTTCGACCTCGGCCGTCACGTCGACGATTCCGTCCACCACTTCGAGGAGTGGGGCCTGCCCGTCTGGTGCAAGGACGAGAACGACCACAACATGGACGGCGCCGCCGCCAAGGCCGCCGGCAAGTCCATCCGCACCGGCGCCAAGCCCGTGCGCTCCGGCCGTTGGCAGATCATGATCAACGGTGAGTCCTACAAGTGCATCGTGGCCGAGGCCGCCAAGAACGCCCTGGGCGAAGATCGCTACATGGAGCGCATCTTCGTGGTCAAGCTGCTGCTGGACGCCAATCAGCCCAACCGCATCGCCGGCGCCGTCGCCATGGACGCCCGCGAGAACAAGGTGCACATCTTCCGCGCCAACTGCATCAGCGTTGCCTGCGGCGGCGCCGTGAACGTGTACCGCCCCCGCTCCACCGGTGAGGGCATGGGCCGCGCCTGGTACCCCGTCTGGAACGCCGGTTCCACCTACACCATGGTCGCCCAGGTCGGCGGCGAGATGACG
>CAYUIN010000383.1:0-3432 GCA_964444695.1 uncultured Desulfocurvus sp. | reverse complement strand
TTAAGGAAATTATTTCCTTGAGCGGGGTTTGGGGCAGAGCCCCAAAATACGGGGTACGGGGCGGAGCCCCGTCTGCGGGAGCGCGGACCAGGGGGCGTAATGGGGTGGTTGCCTTGCGATTTTTTGGGGGAGGTCCTATGGTGCGCACAATCCCCGGGGTTTGTTTGGGGCGGGGTTCCTTGAGCCGTATGGAGGCGGTGTGCACGCCAAGTATTGCATCATTGGGGCGGGTCCGACCGGGTTGGCCGCGGGGTACGGGTTGTCGCGCCTGGGGGAGGACGATTTCCTGATCCTGGAGCGGGATGCGCGCATCGGCGGGCATGCGGCCGGGGCCAAGGATGCGGCCGGGTTCGTGTGGGATACGGAGCCGCTGCCCCTGGCCGGGCGCTACCGCACGGTGACGCGGATTCTGGACGAGCTTTTGGGCACGGACGCGCCGGAGCTGGTGCGCGAGGCCTGGATCCGGGCGGGCGGGGCCTGGGTGCCGCATCCGTTCCAGCGCAACCTGCGCTACCTGCCCGCGCGCCAGCGGTTGGACTGCGTGCGCGGGCTGTTGCCGTTTTATTGCGAGCAGGCGCGGCCGGCCAATTTCGAGCAGTGGCTGACGTTGACCTTCGGGGCGGGGATTCGCGATCTGTATCTGGGGCCGCAGATGCGCAAGCGCTGGGGCGTCGGGCTGGAGGAGCTGGACTGGCGCTGGGCCGAGGAGCGGGTGACGGCGCCGGACCTGGAGCGGCTGATGGAGACGCTGATCCTGGAGCAGGACGATCTGGACCACGGGCCCCACGCGCGGTTCCGCACCCCGGCCTACGGCGGCACGGCGGAGCTGTTCCGGCGCATGGCCAAGCGGCTTCGGGAGCGGATTCTCATCGGCCAGGAGGTGGTGCGCGTGGACCCGCTGGGCAAGGTGGTCCATGTGCGCGGCTCGGACGCGGTGACCTATGAGCGCATCCTGTCGACCATGCCCTTGCCGGAGCTGGTGGGGATGGTCGACGACGCGCCGGAACCGGTGCGCCGCGCGGCCGGGGAGTTGCGGCACGTCTCGGCGCTGTCCGTGGGCGTGGGCGTGCACGGCGGGCGGCGGGGCACGGCGCATTGGATGGAATTTCCGCAGGACAACTGCCCGTTCTTCCGGGTCAGCCATCTGCACAATTTCGCCGCCGCGCGCACGCCCGGGCACGAGGACCGCGCGCTGCTGGCCGAGGTGGCCTGGTGCGGCCAGGCCCCGGGGGACGTGGCGTCCATGACGGAGGAGGTCCTGACGGGGCTGGAGAACGTCTCGCTGCTGCCCGTGGGCTCGCGCGAGAGCGTGGCCGGCCTGTGGCAGTCGCGCAGGGAGTACGCGGCGCCGCTGCCGGGGCTGGAGCGCGAGGCGGCGCTGGCCACGGTGCAGCCGTATCTGGACTCGCTGGGCGTGTTTTCGCGCGGGCTGTTCGGCGGCTGGCGGCACGAGGCCGCGGACCTGGACCAGTGCATCATGCAGGGCGTGCAGTGGGCCCGGCGCATGGCCCACGACGAGCCGGAGACCGTGTACGCCCCGTGCGGCGCGCCGCGTTGCCAGGACGGCCCGCTCGCGTTATAACGCCCCGGCGGGCGGAGCCCGCACCGTATCGGACCTCAAACGAATCAGGAAATATAATGAGCAAAGACGTTTACGCTGCACGCAGGGACCGCGCCCGGGCCAAGCTGGACGAGCGCGGGCTGGACGCGCTGCTGGTGACCCACGCCGCCAACCGCTACTATCTCTCGGGTTTCGAGCTGCACGACCCGCAGTGCAACGAGTCCGCCGGGGCCGTTTTGCTGACGCGCTCGGGCCGGGACTGGCTGCTCACGGACTCGCGCTACCTGGACGCGGCGCGCAGGCTGTGGGACGAGAACCGGATCTTCATCTACACCCGCCCGTCCCACGTGAGCATGGGTGCGTTCCTGCGCGGGGAGTTGGCGGGGCCGCTGGGGTTCGAGGCCGACGCCGTGAGCCATCAGTTCGTCACGCTGCTGGCCGAGCAGGTGGGGCTGGTGCCGACCACGAACATCGTGGCCAACCTGCGCTACCTGAAGGACGAAGCCGAGGTGGCGGCCATGCGCCGGGCCTGCGCGCTGAACCACACGGTCTTCGACCAGTCGCGCGCGCTGCTGGCCGAGGGGCTGACGGAAAAGCAGCTGGCCTGGGAGGTGGAGAAGCTCTACCGCAGCCAGGGCGCCAGCGAGCTGTCCTTTTCGACCATCGCGGCCTTCGGGCCCAACGGCGCGCTGCCCCACGCCATCCCCGGCGACCTGGCGCTGACGGCGGAGACGCCGGTGCTGCTGGACAAGGGCTGCCGCCTGGACGACTACTGCTCGGACCAGACCCGGACCTTCTGGTTCGGCCAGCGGCCCACGCAGGCCTTCGCCGACGCCCTGGAGCGGACCAAGGAGGCCCAGGCGGCGGCCATCGAGGTCATGCGCCCGGGGCTGCCCATCGCCGGGGCCTACGATGCCGCGCGCGCGGTGTTCGAGAAGTACGGCGTGGCCGATCATTTCACCCATGCCCTGGGCCACGGCATCGGCCTGGAGACCCACGAGCCGCCGAGCCTGGGCCCCAAGACGGCGGGCGAGTTCGAGCCGGGGATGATCATCACGGCCGAGCCCGGGCTGTACTACCCCGAATGGGGCGGCATCCGCTGGGAATACATGGTGCTCGTCACCGAGAACGGCAACGAGATCCTGTGAGCGCGCCCAGACGCCGCATCGGCAAGGCCAAGAGCGCGGAATACGCGCGCCGGGCCGTGCTCCCGTCGCGTTCGCGGCGGCTGTATCTGCGGCTGCGCCCGGCGGATCTGGCGCTGTTCAAGTTCATTCTTGAAGCGCATGACAATTTGGCCTATCTGAGTATTGTGGACAAGCACAGCGCCGTATGCCGCCTGGTGTACGCCCCGGGCCAGCAGCGCGAGGTCATGCACTGGCTGGACGGCATGAGCGGCGAGGTGGATTTCACGCGCATCGAACTCACAAGCGACCACGGAGACTGACCATGCCCGTCTTTCGCCGCACGGCGGCTCTCGCCCTGATCCTGCTGCTCGCCCTTGCCTGCATGGGCATGGGCGGCTTCGGAGAGTCCGCCGTCATGTCCAAGATTCCCCAGCCCGACCGGCCCTTCAGCGTCACGGTGGTGGACGTCACCGACACCTCCTTCAGCGCCTCGGACTTTTCCGTGGACGGCAAGACCCTGGTGCCCGTGGAGCTGGGCAAGGCCAAGATCAGCGTGGACTTCGCCAAGATCGACAACGTGATCTTCCTGCGCAGCGGGGACGATCTCTCGGCCAGCATCACCTTCCGCGACGGCGAGGTGAAGCGGGTGGCCGTGCCGCCGAACACCGTGTTCTACGGCCGCACCCCGTGGGGCCTGATGCGCCTGATGGCCAAGGACATCAAGGAACTGCACTTCTAGGCCGC
>CAYUIN010000382.1:0-3446 GCA_964444695.1 uncultured Desulfocurvus sp. | reverse complement strand
CCCCGAACCAATGGATTAAGAGTCCACTGCTCTACCAATTGAGCTAATGACCCACGTTTCCCCGTTTGGGACGCTCCTTTTATACCGGGCCCCGAGCACTGTCAACCCGATTTTTTCACCGGGCCGCAACTTTTTCGTCACAGAGCGCAACCTGCCGCCAAAACAGGATTTTCATCGCCAAGAGCCGGCCCGCCCGGGGGCGGTCGGCGTCGTGCGGCGCCCGGTTTTCGGCCCCGGCGGCGGGCGGCGCGACCCGCCCCATCCCCTGGCTCCGTTCACGACGGACGCGGGCGACGGACATGAAAAAAGGGGCCGCATCCTTGCGGATGCGGCCCCGGGGGTGCGGTGGTAGGCCATCAGGGACTCGAACCCCGAACCAATGGATTAAGAGTCCACTGCTCTACCAATTGAGCTAATGACCCACCCTGGTTGGTCGGCGCCTTGCGGCGCGCGGAAAAGAACTATGCATCCAGGCCGCGCTTGTCAATCGCAAAGTTGCTCTTTATACCGTCGGGATGAACGGAAACTCCGTGCGCCCCCTTTCGCGCCTGGCCGCGCTGCTGCTGGCCGTCGCCGTCGTCCTGGCCTGTTCCGCCCCGCTCAGGGCCCAGCCCGGGCCGCCGGCGGAGCCTTTTACCGCATCCTGGAAGCTCTTCCGCCTGGGCGAGGTGCCCGGCGCGGGGCGCGCCCAGCTGGTGGCCGTGCTCTGGCTGAACATCGCCGAGCGCTACCACGCCTACGCCAACCCGCCCGGCGAGACCGGCCTGGCCACGACGCTGCGCGTCCGCCTCCAGGGCGCCGCGACGCAGCTGCCCGTGTACTACCCGCCCGGCAGGCAGGAGCCCGACGTCTTCGACCCGTCGCTGACCGTGAACACCTACTCCGGGCTGGTGCCGCTGTTCGTGCCGCTGGCCGTGCCCGTGGACCAGCCCCTGGCCCTGGAAGGCATGCTCTCCCTGGCCGCCTGCTCCGACACCAACTGCTGGCCCCTGCGCCAGCAGACCGAGCTGAGCCACCCCGGCGACTACGCGGCCCTGCCCCAGGCCGAAAAGGCCTTCTGGTACCCGCTGTTCGCCGAGCTGGACCAGGCCGCCGGAGCCCCGGACCTGCCCGAGACCCCGGGCCTGCTCAACCCGCCCGCACAGGCCGCGGACGGCCAGCCCGCCCCGGCCTGGAGCTTCAACCCCCGCTACTTCAACGTCGACCTCGAAGTGCGCGGCCTGGGCCTGGCCCTGGCCCTGGCCTTCGTGGCCGGGTTCATCCTCAACTTCATGCCCTGCGTGCTGCCCGTGGTCAGCCTCAAGCTCTCGGCCATCATGGCCGGGGCCGCCGAAGCCGACCAGGCCCAGCGCACCCGCGCCTTCCGCGAACACAACCTGTACTTCAGCGCGGGCGTGCTGCTCTATTTCCTGTTCCTGGGCGGCGTGGTGGCCGGGCTCGGTCTGGCCTGGGGCCAGATCTTCCAAAGCCCGCGCATCGTCCTGATCCTGGCCATGGTCGTCTTCGCCCTGGCCCTGTCGCTGTTCGGGCTGTACACGCTGCCCATCGTCGACCTCAAGGCGGGCACCGGCGAGGGCAACCCCAAGGCCCAGGCCCTGTTCACCGGCGTGCTGGCCACCCTGCTGGCCACCCCGTGCAGCGGCCCGTTTCTGGGCGGCGTCCTGGGCTGGGTGCTGCTGCAACAGCCGGAAACCATCATGGCCGTGTTCCTGTCCATCGGCCTGGGCATGAGCCTGCCCTTCCTGCTGATGAGCGCCCGGCCCGGGCTGGTGCGCTTCCTGCCCCGGCCCGGGGCCTGGATGCGCTACCTGGAACGCGGCGTGGGCTTCTTCCTGCTGGCCACCTGCCTGTATCTGCTGGCCATCCTGCCCGCCGAAATGCTCCTCGGCGCCCTGGGCCTGTTCTGGGCCGTGGCCTTCGCGGCCTGGATGTGGGGCGGCTGGACCGACCTCACGGACTCGCGCCGCCGTCGCCTCACCGTGCGCGGCGCGGCCCTGGCCGTGGTCCTGGCCGCCTGGTTCGCCATCATGACCGGCGGCGGCCCCAAGGCCGAATGGGAACGCTACGACCACGCCTCCTTCCGCGCCATGCTCGGCCGCGAACCCGTGGTCCTGGACTTCACCGCCGACTGGTGCCCCAACTGCAAGGTCCTGGAACACACCACCCTGGCGGCGGACAACCTCGGCCTCTGGCGCGAGAAATACGGCCTGCGCCTCGTGCAGGTGGACCTGACCCGCGAGGATCCAGAAAAACTGGCGCTGCTCCGGGCCCTGGGCAGCCAGAGCATCCCGCTGCTGGCCATCTTCCCGCCCGGACGCGACGGGCTCTCGCCCCTGGTGCTGCGCGACCTGTTCTCCAAGGCCCAGATGGAAACCGCCCTGCAACAGGCCCTGGGCCACTAGCGCACGCCGCCCGAGGAACCCCATGATCGACCCCCTGCGCGATCTCCTGACCGGCCTGCACTGGCGCCAGGTGGACGTCTTCGCCCGCCAGCCCCTGTCCGGCAACGGGCTGGCCGTGTTCCCCGACGCCGCCGGGCTCACGGCCCCGCTGATGCTCTCCCTGGCCCGCGAAACCCGCCAGTTCGAGTCCATCTTCCTCACCGCCACGGACACCCCCGGCACCTTCGCCGCGCGCATGTTCACCGTGGAAGAGGAACTCGACTTCGCCGGACACCCCGTGCTCGGCGCCGCCTGCGTGCTGCACGAACGCTTCGGCGCGGACCGCGACCAGTGCGCCTGGACCCTGCGGCTGCCCGCCAAGGACACCGAAGTCCTCACCACCCGCCGCGAACACGGCTACGAGGCCGAAATGGACCAGGGACGCCCCGAATTCGGACCGCCCCTGCCCCCCGAAACCCTGGCCCCGCTCCTCGCCGCCCAAGGCCTCGCCCAAGACGATCTGGCCCCCGACCTCCCCGCGCAGGTCGTCTCCACCGGCCTGCCGTATCTCGTCGTCCCCCTGCGCTCCGGCCTGGACCGCGCCCGGCCCGCAGACCCCGCCTTCGGCGCCCTGCTCGCCGCCGTCGGCGCAAAATTCTGCTACCCGCTGCACATCCCCACCCGCGAAGGTCGCAGCTGGGACAACCACGGCCTCCTGGAAGACCCCGCCACCGGCAGCGCAGCAGGCCCCGCCGGAGCCTACCTCGTCCACCACGCCCAGGCCGAGGCCGAGACCACCATCACCATCCACCAGGGCCGCTTCGTCCACCGCCCCAGCCAAATCCAGGTCCTCATCCAAGGCCCCGCCGCCGCCCCCACCCGCGCCCTCGTCAGCGGCGACGTCACCATGACCGCCCACTGCCGCTTCGACTGACCCGCCGCCCGGCACCCGGCGCGAACGCCCGGCGGCCGCGCACGGCAAGGGCGAGGCGGGCGGTCATGGGCGCGGACGGAATGCCTCCGGCGGCCAGGGCGCTGCCCTGGACCCGCTTAAGGGGATAATCC
>CAYUIN010000381.1:0-3471 GCA_964444695.1 uncultured Desulfocurvus sp. | reverse complement strand
GGCCTCGTGGGTGTCCACCTCGGCCAGCACGGCCCAGCCCAGGTTCCCGGCGCTGCTGGGGGCGAAGGCGGAGAGCACCTCCTTGCCCATGGAGCCGGTGATGATTCTCGTGTCCTCTTCGCCGCCCAGGGCGGCGTCCACGGCGGCGGTGCGCACGGCGCCGGTCTGCGGCGCGGCGAAGGAGGCGGCGACGTTGCGCCGGGCGGGGTCCAGGCGCGAGTCCGAGCGCATCAGGTGGTCGGGGCCCACGAGGTAGGTCTCGCCGGTCTCGCCCATGCCGTCGCCCACGGCCATCAGCGCGCCGATGGCGCCCAGCGGCAGGCGCAGGGCGGCCACGCCGGAAATCTCGCCGATGTGGCTGTACACGGGCGAGGCCACGAACATGGCCGGTCGGCCGTCCAGGGCCGGGTAGGGCGCGAGGTCCACGAACACGGTCCTGCCCTGCATGGCCTGCTCCCAGGCGGCGCGCAGGTTGGACCCGGCCAGGAAGGCGCCGTCCTTCAGGTCCTCGCCCATGTCGCGGCCCCGGGCCAGGGTGAAGTACACCCGCCCGTCGTCGCCGATGAGCAGCGCGTCCTCGAAGCCCAGGACGTCCACGAAGGGTTTGAAGGCGCCGCCCACGTAGTCCAGCAGGTCCAGGTATTCCTTGTCGGAGACGTCCATGCGCTGCCCGGCCTTGGCCGCGCCCCAGGCGAAGTCGCGGATCATGCCCAGGGCGTTGTAGACCTCCTTGACCCCGGCGTAGAGCCGGGCCTCGTGTTCGAAGCGGGCGAACAGGGATTCCAGCTCGTGGCGCTTGGCGTTGCGCACGGAGGTCAGCTGCTGGCGCGAGGCCTCGGTCAGGCCGTCGGAGGCCTTGTATACGCTGAAGACGCCCACCGCCGCCGTGGGCAGCAGGCAGAGCATCAGGCTCATGATGATCAGTTTGGTCTTGAGGCTCATGGACTTGGGCTCCCTTGTGATGTGCGGGCGCCGTTTCCCGGTCGGCGCGTGCCCCTGGGGATACGCGTTGCGCATGGTCCTTGAACCGACATCGTGTGAACATTGCGTGACGATTGGGTGGCGAGGCCTGGGGCGCGGGGTGTTTTCCGTGTTTACCGTCCTGTGACGCGGGCCGGAAAGCGGCGGGGCGCGCGGGCTCGATCCGCCGTTGACAAGCGTCATGAAGAGTTCATAATCGCGCCCCTGACGCCATGAAACACGCACATCTCTTCATTCCCTGCCTCGTGGAACAATTCATGCCCGAGGTCGGCGAGGCCACGGCCCTGGTCCTGGACCGCGCGGGGGTCGGCCTGACCCTGCCCGGCGGACAGACCTGCTGCGGCCAGCCGTTGTACAAGTCCGGCCACGCGGGCGAGGCCCGCGCCCTGGCCCGCCGCTTCCTGAAACTCTTCGCCGACGCCGAGCGCGTGGTGGCCCCGTCGGGCTCCTGCGTGCACATGGTGCGGCACTCCTACCCCGAGCTGCTGGCCGACGACCCCGGCGCCCGAGCCGAGGCCGAGGCCCTGGGCGCGCGGACCTTCGAGCTCACGGAGTTCCTGGTCCGCGAGCTGGGCCGCACGGACCTGGGCGCCGCCTTCGAGGGCACCGTGGCCTATCACGATTCCTGCCAGGTGGGCCGGGCGCTGGGCCTGCGCGACGAGCCCCGGGCCCTGCTGCGCGCCGTGCGCGGCCTGCGCCTGGTGGAGTTCGAGGGCGACGACCGCTGCTGCGGCTTCGGCGGGCCCTTCGCCGTGCAGTTCGCCGGAGTCTCCGAGGCCATGCTCGACGACAAGCTCGAAGCCCTGCTGGCCACCGGCGCCTGGACCGTGACCGCCGCCGAGCCCAGCTGCCTGCTGCACATCCGGGGCGGGCTGGAAAAGCTCGGCGCCCGCATGCGCGCGATGCACATCGCCGAAATCCTTGCCGGAACCACGGGAGGCGGCCAGTGAACACCCGCACCCCGTTTCGCGTGCGCGCCTCGCGCGCCCTGGCCGATCCGCGCCTGCGCCGCACCATGCGCAGCGCCGCCGCCGTGTTTCGCGGCAACCGCGCGCGCGGCCTGGCGCGTATGGAGCCCGCCGTCTTCGACGCCCTGCGCGAGCGCGCCGCGAGCGCCCGCCGCAGCGCCCTGGCCCGCCTGCCCGAGCTGCTGGAAGCCCTGGAGCGCAAGGTCACGGCCCTGGGCGGCCAGGTCCACTGGGCGCGCACCGGCGCCGAGGCCAACGCCGTCGTGGCCGACATCGCCGCCGCCGAGAACGTCCGCCTGGTGGTCAAGGGCAAGTCCATGGTCACCGAGGAGACCGGCCTGAACACCGCGCTCCAGGCCCGGGGCGTGGAGGTCGTGGAGACGGACCTCGGCGAGTGGATCGTGCAGCTGGCGGGCGAGGGCCCGTCGCACATCGTGGCCCCGGCCGCGCACAAGGACCGCCACGAGGTCTCCCAACTCTTCCACGACCACCTGGGCGAGCCCCTGTCCGAGGACATCCCCGAGCTGACCCTCATGGCCCGCCGCGCCCTGCGCGCCAAGTTCCTGGCCGCCGACATGGGCGTCACCGGCGCCAACATGGCCGTGGCCGAGACCGGGACCGTGGTCCTGGTGGAAAACGAGGGCAACATCCGCATGAGCACCACGCTGCCGCGCGTGCACGTGGCCGTGATGAGCATCGAAAAGGCCCTCGACTCCCTGGAGGACATGGCCGACGTCCTGGCCGTGCTGCCGCGCAGCTGCACCGGGCAGACCCTGTCCTCCTACACCAGCTGGCTGAGCGGCCCGCGCCGCGAGGGCGAGGCCGACGGCGCCCGCGCCTTCCACCTCGTGCTGCTGGACAACGGCCGCTCCAAAATCCTGGCCGACCCGGCCATGCGCGAGGTCCTGGCCTGCGTGCGCTGCGGCGCCTGTCTCAACGTCTGCCCCGTGTACGAGCGCATCGGCGGGCACAGCTACGGTTCGGCCTACTGCGGGCCCATGGGCTCCCTGCTGGCGCCGCTCCTGGCCTGGGCCCAGGACGCGCCCGAAGCCACGGACATGGCCGAGCTGCCCTTCGCCTGCACCACCTGCGGCGCCTGCCGCGATGTCTGCCCCGTGCGCATCGACCACCCGCGCCTGCTGCTGGAACTGCGCCGCCGCGCCGCCGCCGCGCCCCGGACCGCGAGCCTGGCGCCCATCAGCCCGCGCGGCGCCGCCGCCTTCGCCCGGCTGGCCTCCAGCCCGGCCCTGTGGCGCGCCGCCGCCGCCACCGCCCGCACCGTGGACCCCGGCCTGAACCTGGCCCGCAGGCTCCCCGGCGTGGGCCTGGCCGTGCGCCTCTGGACCCGCAGCCGCACCGCGCCGCGCCTGCGCAAACCCTTCTCCGCCCGCTGGGACGCCCTGCGCCGGACCCTGGAGCACGGCGATGACTGACGCCCGCAACGACATCCTCTCCGCCCTGCACCGGGCCCTGGACGGCGCCCCGCGCCCCGCAGCTCCGGCACCGGCCCCCGAACCGCCGG
>CAYUIN010000380.1:0-3476 GCA_964444695.1 uncultured Desulfocurvus sp. | reverse complement strand
GCTCGCGGAAGGTCAGCCGCCCCGTCTCGATGGGCACCCGCGAAATCTCCACCCGGGCGTGCTTCTCCAGGTCCGTCCCGTCGTAGTTCTCCGGCAGCGCGCGCACCCGGTCCATGGAGATGTCCACCTGCACCGCGTTGCCGAACATGGTCTCGCCGAAGGACGTCTCGAAGCTCGCGCCGTACACGAAACGCACCAGCGCCGGGAAGGAATCCGGGTAGGCCGTGCGCATCAGGCTCTCCACGGAGTACAGGCCGCCGGAATCCTTGGTCCGCAGGATCTCCGACATGCCGCCCAGGAGCCCGCCCACGCAGCTCTGGGCCTGCCCCGCGCCGCGCTCGGGCACGCAGCAGGTGCCGAAAAAGCTCAGCCTGTTGTACATCAGCTCGCGGTCCACGGTCTTGACCCGCACGTTGCACGTGATGTCGAAGAAGGTGATCCCGAAACGCTTGCGGAACTCGCGCATGAAGTAGAACATCATGTTGTACTCGCGCGTCTTCTTCTCGTACCCCATCTCCTTCAGGGTCTCGTCCATGCGCGAGTACCACTTCTTCTCCTTCTGATGCTGCGCCTTGGTCACGGGTATCTTGGTGTGGTCGCCCTCCACGTTGCCCCGCGGCTCGATGTGGATCTTCCCGCCGCAGCCCTTGCAGGTGGCGAACGCGCCGTCGGGCGGCACGGCAGCAGGATTGAACCTGTATTTCTTGGTGCACTGCAAGCATTGGAAGTACATTCCCGGATTCTCCTTGCTTCGCGGATGGGTCTCTTTCTTAATTCATACACGCTTTTCCGGCAAAGTGAAACGCCAAGCACTCCTCGCGGCGCCCCGAAACGCCCCCCCGGCGCGCCCCGCGCCCAAATGCCCCGGCTCCGGCCCAATTTCCTTGCATTTCGGCCGAGCCCGGCGCATTCTGAAAGCATCGTGAACCCGCGCCCGATCCGCGCCACACCGCTCCCCGCACCAAGGCAGACATGACGGACGACACCTTCAACATCCTGATGTACTCCCACGACACCTACGGCCTGGGGCACATCCGCCGGACCATGGCCATCGCCCGCAGCCTGCTGCGCGACGGCGTAAACATCCTGATCCTCACCGGCTCGCCCATCGCCGGGCGCTTCGAATTCCCCCACGGCGTGGACTTCGTGCGCATCCCCGGCATGATCAAGGAGTCCAACGCCGTCTACATGCCCCACTCCATCCGCGTGGCCCCGGAACACGCCATGAACATCCGCCAGGGCATCATCACCGAGACCGCCAGGACCTTCGACCCCAAGCTGTTCATCGTGGACAAGGTGCCCACCGGGCTGCGCGGCGAATGCATGCCCACCCTGCGCTGGTTCAAGGAACACCGCCCCGGGACCCGCGTCGTCCTCGGCCTGCGCGACATCCTCGACGACGCCGCCAGCACCCGCGCCGACTGGGAGCGCAAGAACTTCACCCAGGTCCTGCGCGAACTGTATTCCGAAATCTGGATCTACGGCGACCGCGACATCTACGACCCCATCGTCGAATACGCCATCCCCGACGACATCGCCGCCAAGGCCGTGTTCACCGGATACATCCCCCGCGAAGTGCTCCTGGAAGGCGGCCCGCCGCCGCAGGACTGCCCGCCCCCGCCGAACCTCGTCCCCGACGCGGCGCCCCGCAAGAAGGTCCTCGTCACCACCGGCGGCGGCGGCGACGGCTACCCCATCCTCGACACCTACCTGCGGATGCTCGAACTCAACCCCGGCCAGCCCTTCCGGACCCTGATGGTCGCCGGGCCCTTCGTCCCCCGAGACCGCGTGGACGAACTGGCCGCCCGCGCCGACGCCCTGGGCGTGGACTTCTTCGCCTTCCTGAACAACATCGAACAGAAGATCGCCGAGGCCGACCTCGTGGTCAGCATGGGCGGCTACAACACCGTGTGCGAAATCCTCTCCCTGCGCCGCATGGCCCTCATCGTCCCGCGCGAGACCCCGCGCCTGGAACAACGCATCCGCGCCCAGGCCCTGCAAGGCCGCGGGCTGGCCGACTACCTGCCCTGGACCCAGCTGACCCCCGCCGACATGCTGCGCAAGGTCACCCGCCTGCTCCAGGACCAGGACTATTTCATGGAATCCCTGCGCACCTTCCGCATGACCGGGCTGGACGTCATGCGCGCCAGGCTCGACCACTTCCTGGCCACAGGCTAATACCCGACCATGACCACCCCGAAACGCACCACCCTGGCCTACGTGCTCAAAGGCTACCCGCGCATCTCCGAAAGCTTCATCTCCAACGAGATCCGGCTGATGGAGGAACTGGGATTCACCATCCACATCTTCTCCATGCGCGCCCCGCGCGAGTCCTTCAGCCACGAATCCGTGCGCCGCATCCGCGCCCGGGTCACCTACCTCCCGGAATCACTGCTCACCGGGCTGCCCCGGCTGCTATGGCGCAACCTGCTGCTCTTCGCCCGGCGCCCCCGGCGCTACCTGCGCGGGCTGCGCCTGCTCCTGGCCCGCTACCCCCTGGCGCCCAAAAAACACACCTGGCTCAAGCACTTCCTCCAGGCCGGATACCTCGTGCACAAGGACGCCGACCGCCTGGGCACCGCGCACTTCCACGCCCACTTCGCACACACCCCGACCTCCGTGGCCATGTACGCCGCCCTGCTCGCGGACACGCCCTTCTCCTTCTTCGCCCACGCCAAGGACATCTACACCCAAACCCCCGAGGCCCTGCGCCAAAAGCTCGCCCTGGCCGCCTTCTGCGTCACCTGCACCGGCTACAACCAACGCCACCTGCGCGCCCTGGCCCCCGACCCGGACTCCGTGCACTGCGTCTACCACGGCATCGACCTGGACCTCTTCGACCCCGGCGACCGCCCCACCGCCGCCGCGCCGCCCTACACCATCATGACCGTGGCCCGCTTCGTGCCCAAAAAGGGCCTGGACACCATCCTCGCCGCCCTGGCCATCCTGCGCGACAAGGGCCTCGACTTCCGCTACGTCCTCGCCGGAGACGGCCCCCTGCGCCAGGACGTCCAGCAGACCGTCGCGGACCTGCACCTCTCAGACCGCGTCCAACTCACAGGCACCATCCCCCACGAACGGATCCTGGACCTCTTCCGAGAGGCACACGCCTTCACCCTCGCCTCCCGCGAGGCCGAAGACGGCGACCGCGACGGCATCCCCAACGTCATCGCCGAAGCCATGGCCATGGGCGTCCCCGTGGCCGCCACCACCGTCTCCGGCATCCCCGAACTCGTCCAGGACCACACCTCCGGCCTGCTCGTCCCGCCAGACTCGCCCCAGGCCCTCGCCGAGGCCCTCACCCGGCTGCTCACCGACAGCCCCCTGCGCGCCCGGCTCATCCCCGCCGCCCGCACCCGCGTGGAAACCATCTTCAACAACCACACCCTCGCCCACGACCTCGCCACCATCTACACCGCCCACCACACCCTGCGCCCTGGCGACGTTGAGCAGGCGGGCGCGCACGGAGGCCGCGG
>CAYUIN010000379.1:0-3489 GCA_964444695.1 uncultured Desulfocurvus sp. | reverse complement strand
CCCCAAGAGGTGTTCGCCGAGTACCTCGCCCGCAAGAATCTGAAGATGACTCCGCAACGGCGGCTGATCCTCGACGTCTTCCTCGGGGAGGACGGCCATTTGGCGTCGGAGGAGCTGTACAACAAGGTCAAGGCGCAGGACAAGTCCATCGGCCAGGCCACGGTGTACCGCACCCTGAAGCTGCTTTCGGAGTCCGGGCTGGCCAAGGAGGTCCACTTCGGCGACGGCGTCACGCGCTACGAGCAGAAGTACGGCAGCGCCCACCACGACCACATCCTGTGCGAACGTTGCGGCAGGACGCTGGAAGTGGTGGACGAGCGCATCGAGCGCCTGCAGGAGGAGCTGGCCAAGAGCCACGGCTTCGTGCTCACCGGCCACAAGATGTACCTCTACGGCATCTGCGACGCCTGCCGCAAAAAGGCCGACTGAGACCGCCCCGAGCGATGAACGAACGCAAACCGGCGCCCCGTGTGGGGCGCCGGTTTTTTTTATGATTTTGGTCGGCTAGGCCTGTTCGTCGGTGCAGGTCTTGGCGGAGTCGGGCAGGACGCGGGGCAGGCGGACGGTGAAGGTCGAGCCCTGGCCGGGCTCGGAGTCCACGGTGATGGCCCCGCCGTGCTGGCGGATGGACTTGTCCGAGACGAACAGGCCCAGGCCCGTGCCCTTGCAGCCCTTGGAGGAGAAGAACAGCGTGAACATCCGCTCGCGGGTCTCGCGGTCGATGCCCGTGCCGTTGTCGGCCACGGTGAAGATCACCTGGTCGGCCTCGGCCCGCACGCCGAAGCGGACCTCGTGGGCCTCCTTGGCGGCGTCGTCGGCGCAGGCGTCCACGGCGTTTTCCAGGAAGTTCACCAGGGCCGCGCTGAGCACGGGGGCGTCGGCCTCGAAGCTGCCCAGGGGGCCGGAGGCGGCGTCGCGCTGGAAGGCGACCCCGGCGCGGCGGGCGCGGGCCTCGGCCAGCCGGGCCACGCTCTCGAAAAACGAGCCGACGTCCGTGGGCTCCCAGTTCAGGGAGCGGTTCTTGGCGTAGTGCAGCATCTGCAGGACCATGGAGCGGATGCGCCCCACGAGGTCCTTGACCGTGGCCCAGCCGGTCTCGATGCGCGCCGGGTCGGAATTCTTGAAGCCGGATTCCACGCGGTAGACCCCGCCGTCCAGGGCCGTGAGCATGCCCTTGATGCCGTGGGACATGGAGCCGATCATCAGGCCCAGGGAGGCCAGGTGGTCCTGGAGTTCGCGCAGTTGGGTGATGTCCGTGCTCATCTCCATGACCTCGACCACCGTGCCGTCGCCGTTCTTGATGGGCGCGGTGCCCACCAGGACGTTGTACTGCTTGCCGCTCTTGGAGGTGACCACGGTCTCGCGCTGGTGGCTCTGGCCGTCGGCGAAGGTCTTGGCCACGGGGCAGTCGTCGCAGGGCACGTCGCGGTGGGTGTAGGTCTCGAAGCAGCGCGCGCCCCGGCCGGGGGTGCCGAAATGCTCGGCGAACAGGCGGTTGGCGGCGGTGATCCGGTACTCGCGGTCCTGCACGGAGATGAAGCAGGGCGCCTCGTCGAAGAGCAGCTGGTACTTGGCCTGGGTGGCGCGCAGTTCCTCGCGCAGCTGGTCCATGGCCGTGACGTCGGCGCAGATTTCCAGGACCAGCTCCACGTCTCCGCCCTGGCCCCGGATGGGCGCGGTGTGCACCACGACGGGGATCACCTCGCCGCCCTGGGCTCGGACCATGGCCTCCATGCGCTGGGGCGCGCCGGTCTCGAAGGTGCGTGCCACGGGGCAGGCCCGGTCGTCGCCCAGGCCGACGTACATGGCGCAACTGTCCTGCCCGGCGCGCTCGCCCAGGCGGCGGCGCGAAAGCTGGTTGGAGGAGACGACTTCCAGGAAGCGGTTGTGGATGGCGATGAAGCAGGGCAGGTCCGCCAGGGCGGCCCCGGCGCCGTTCTCCACGTCGCCCGCGATGTCCCGGATGGCGCCGGACAGGCCTTCCACCACCTGGCCCACGGCGGTCTGGCGCTCCAGCTCCACGATGCGCGCGGACTTCTCGCGCACCAGGCGTTCGAGATTTTCGGTGTGGCGCCTGAGTTCCGCGCGCATCTCGATCTTCTCGACCACGCGGGCCAGGGCCATTTCCAGGACTTCGTTGTTGATGGGCTTGGTGACGAAGTCGGCGGCCTGGAACTTCAGCGACTTGATGGCCAGGTCCATGTCCCCGTGCCCGGAGATCATGATCACCTCGGTGTCGGGGCTGGCCTGCTTGACGCGTCTGAGCAGCGCGATGCCGTCCATGACGGGCATCTTGATGTCCGTGAGCACGATGTCGGGAGCGAAGGAGGCGAAGATGCCCAGGGCTTCCTCGCCGTTGGCGGCGGTGGCTATTTCGTAGCCCAGGTCGGCCAGGGACAGGCCCAGGAAGGTGCGGATGCCTTCCTCGTCGTCGACCAGCAGGATCTTGATGCCCATGCGTCGTGCCCCAGGGTGGCAGGTTGGGACCGGCCGGGATCGCGGCGGGGCCGGGGGGCCCCGCCGCTCGCGGCTCGTCAGCCGATGGTATCCTTCACGATCTTGATCACTTCGTCGGGATTGAACGGCTTGTTGATGGTGGCCACGGCCTTCTTGATGGCCAGGTGGATGCCGGACAGTCCGCTGATGACGATGACCGGGGTGTCCTTGAATTCGGGCATCTGGGTCATCTTGCGGTAGAAGCGCGGGCCCCATTCCTTGGGCATTTCCAGGTCCAGGGTGACCAGGTCGGGCTTCTCGGCCGCCAGAAGCTTCAGGGCCTCGTCGCCGTCGAAGGCGCCGACGGTCTCGTAACCGTTGTCGGCGAAGATGGTCACCAGGTAGTCGACGATGTTCTTGTCGTCATCAACGACCATGATCTTCTTGGCCATAGCAGAACCTCCAGTGGACGCGCCGGATGTCCGGCGCCGCCCCGCCGTCCCTCCCGGAGGCGGCGGGAGCAAAGGGTCGTCTCGGTATATCGGTCGGCGCTACCGGCCCAGGACGTCCCGGACGATCCCGAGCAGTTCCTCGGGGTCGAAGGGCTTGGTCAGGGAGGCCACGGCCTTGGGGATGGCGTACTTGTTGCCAGCCAGGCCGCTGACCACCACGACGGGAATCCGCTTGAATTCCGGGTCCTGGGACAGCTTGCGGTAGAAGCGGGGCCCCCACTCGTCGGGCATCTCGATGTCCAGGGTGATGAGGTCCGGCTTTTCCGTCTTCACGACTTCGAGGGCCTCGGAACCATCCGCGGCCGTGCAGGTCTCGTAGCCGTTGTCGGTAAAGATGTCGGTGAGATAGGTGACGATGTTCGGGTCGTCGTCGACGATCATGATCTTGGGCATTGTCCGCTCCGTAATGATTCGTTGTGTCCCCCGGCCCCGGGCGGGGCCGGGGGAACCTGTGCGCAGTGCGCGGTTAGATCTTGTCGGGATGGTTCACGCTGATCACCGGGCAGTTGGCTCGCAGGATGACCTGCTCCATGGTGCTGCC
>CAYUIN010000378.1:0-3494 GCA_964444695.1 uncultured Desulfocurvus sp. | reverse complement strand
TCCAGGCCGAGCAGGGCGATCTGGCGCCTGAGCTCCTGGTCGCCGCGGATGGTGGCGTATTGCTGCGCGGCGTCCGGGTTCTCGCGCACCACCTGGGCCAGGATGCGGCCCAGGCGCTTGGCCGGAAGCAGCTCGCTGGTGGGGCAGATGATGCCCAGCGGCGTGAGCTGGCTGTCGCCCACGGCCTCCAGCACGGTCTTGATCAGCCGCGACTTGGTCACGGCCCGGGGCTCGGGCGGGGTCTTGCCCGTGCCGCCGCTGGGCTGGGGCAGGCGGCGCGGGCCGCTGCGCACGTAGAACCCCGAGCGCGGCCGGGACTCCACCAGGCCCTTGGCCTCCAGCTCCACGTAGGCCTGGGTGATGGTGGACACCGAGGCGTGCATCCGCTGGGCCAGGACCCTGAGCGACGGCAGCCTGCCGCCCGGGGTCAGCGCGCCGGACTCGATGAGCCCGCGCACGTGGCGCTCCACGGCCTGGTCGCGGAAGCCCCCGCTGGGCTGGTCCTGGGGCATGGTCGGCTCCGATCTGTTATGGTCGTTTTTTTCGAAAACTGTATCTGTTCTGATCACAGATTTCGTGGTCAGGTCAAGGCGCATCATGCGACGCCCCGCCCCGGAGCCACCGGGAGCGGAGGCGGGGAGAACGCGAGTGACCAGCCAGACCATGCCCCGCACCAGACTGCTGCCCCCGGCGCTGACCGCCGGGGCCCGCCAGGCCGCGCCCATCGTCATGGGCTACCTGCCCGTGGGCCTGGCCTACGGGGTGCTGGCCGTGAAGACCGGGCTCTCGCCGCTGAACACGGTGCTGATGTCCGTCATGGTCTTCGCCGGGTCGGCGCAGTTCATCGCCGTGGGGCTCATCGCCATCGGGGCCACGCCGCTGTCCATCGCGGCCACGACCTTCGTGGTCAATCTGCGCCACCTGCTGATGGCCGCCTCCCTGGCGCCGCACCTGAAGAGCTGGCCCGCGCCGCGCCTGGCCTGGTTCGGCTTCCAGCTCACGGACGAGACCTTCGCCCTGCACAGCCTGCGTTTCGTGCGCGGGGAGAAGGACGCGGCCACGACCCTGGCCGTGAACGCCGTGGCCCAGGCCGCCTGGGTGGCCGGGACGCTGCTGGGCGTCGTTGCCGGGGGCGCGGTGGCGGACGTGCGGCCCTTCGGGCTGGACTACGCCCTGCCCGCGATGTTCATCGCCCTGGTGGTGGGTCAGGCCCGCGACCGGGTGCACGTGCTGGTGGGCCTGGTCTCGGCCGGGCTGGCCCTGGCCCTGTTCGCCGTCGGCGTGGGGCAGTGGAACGTGATCCTGGCGACCCTGGCCGGGGCCGCGCTGGGAACCGGAGTGGGCGCATGGACCAGACGCTGATCTTTCTGACCATCGCGGGCATGGCCGCCGTGACCTATCTGCCGCGCGCCCTGCCGCTGGTGGCCCTGGCCTCGCGGGACCTGCATCCCGGCCTGCGCCGTTTTCTGGGCTTCGTGCCCACGGCGGTCCTGGCCGCCATGCTGGCCATGAGCACCGTGGTCCGGGACGGCGTCATCGACGTCGGCCCCGGCAACATCTTTCTGCTGGCCGCCGTGCCGTCCTTCGCCGCCGCCATCCTCACCCGCAGCTTCTTCGGAACCGTCGCGGTGGGCATGGTCCTGGTGGCTGGAGGGCGGTACTTCTTCGGCCTGTAGGAGCCTCCCCGGTAGCGGGTTTGGCGGCGGGGGGACGGGAGGCCCTCCGCCGCCGCAAGGCCCGCCTCCGTCCCGCTCCGTCCGTTTTCGCCGGTCTTCCCGCCCCCGCCCCTTGTTTGCGCATCGCGCAACGGCCCGCGCCGCAGCCCCCGCACCTTACAATGACCGGGCGTTCCGCGTTTTGCCCCGTGGTCCGGGGCATGATTCGCGCCGCCCAGGAAACTGCCGGTGCAAGTCGCCTAGTTGACTGGAAGGATTTATGGAGTACAATCGCGCGTGTCTCCATGATATTGCCGGGAACCGAATGACGATCCGCAGGGGGTACCGTCATGAGTTGGAAGGATTTGAGCCTCAAAGGGAAATTCTCCGTGGGCTTCGGCATCGTGCTGGCGCTGTTGGCCGGAGTCGGGACATGGGCCATCTTCGGCATTCAGGGCATCGTGCACAATGCCGACGAGGTCATCGAGGGCAACAAGCTGCGCGGCGACTTCACCCAGCGGGTGGTGGACCATCTGAACTGGGCCGAGCACGTGGCCTCGTACCTCACGGACAAGAGCGTCACCGAGCTCAAGGTGCAGCTCGATCCCACCCAGTGCGCCTTCGGCAAATGGTACTACGGCGAGGGCCGGGAGCACGCCGAGGCCCTGGTGCCGCAGATCGCGCCGCTGATGCGCGACATCGAGGCCCCGCACCGCCATCTGCACGAGTCCGCCGTGCAGATCAAGGCCAAGTACGTGAACGCCGATCCCGAGCTGGGCGGCTTTTTGCGCGAGAAGAAGACCGACCACGTGGCCTGGATGAACGCCGTGCTGGCCGTGTTCGCCAACGAGTCCCTGCACCGGGCCGACGTGCAGGAGGACCATACCAAATGCGGCCTGGGCAAGTGGCTGTATTCCGACGCCCTGGCCGCGCAGATGGCCGCCGAGCCGGAGCTGCGCCAGCACGTGCAGCCCATCCTCGAGCCGCACAAGGCCCTGCACGAGTCCGTGCACCGCATCAACGAACTGCTGGGCCAGGGCAAGCGCGCCGCCGCCCTGGAATTCTTCAATAGCCAGACCACCGGCTTCGCGCACCAGACCCTGGCCGACATCGACGCCCTCATCGCCTGGCAGGACGGCCGCATGGCCCACCGCCAGGAGGCCATGGACATCTACGCCACCCAGACCAAGTCCAGCCTGTCCCAGGTCCAGGAGCTGCTGGGCAAGACCCAGGACGTGGTCAAGGCCAACATCATGACCGACGAGCAGATGCTCAACCAGGCGGACCAGACCCGCGTCGTGGTCACGGTGCTGATGGCCGTGGCCTTCCCCGTGGGCCTGTTCTTCGCCTTCGTCATCGCCCGGGGCATCATCCGCCCGGTGACGGAAAACGTGGCCATGGCCGGGTCCTTCGCCCGGGGCGACCTGACGGCGGACATCGACATCCGGCGCAAGGACGAGATCGGGCGCCTGGCGGACGCCATGCGGGCCATGGGCGAGAAGCTGCGCGGCATCGTCTCCGAGGTCCAGGGCGCCACGGACAACGTGGCCGCCGGGGCCCAGGAGCTGTCGGCCTCGTCCGAGGCCCTGTCCCAGGGCGCCACGGAGCAGGCCGCCAGCGTGGAGGAGGTCTCCTCGTCCATGGAGCAGATGAGCGCCAACATCCGGCAGAACGCCGAAAACGCCCGCCAGACGGAGAAGATCGCCGTGCAGGCCGCCCAGGACGCGGCCCAGGGCGGCCAGGCCGTGGGCGAGACCGTGCGGGCCATGAAGCAGATCGCCGAGAAGATCTCGATCATCGAGGAGATCGCCCGGCAGACCAACCTGCTGGCGCTCAACG
>CAYUIN010000377.1:1373-3496 GCA_964444695.1 uncultured Desulfocurvus sp. | reverse complement strand
AGCAGGAGCCCGAGGAGCACCCGCCGCCGCCGAGTTGCAGGCTGGAGTCGACGGTGAAGCCGGTGTAGGTCACGTCCACCTTGACGGGCGTGGCGCTGGCCAGCAGTTGCTTGTCGATGACGAACTTGATGCCGCCATCAAAATCGAACACGTCGTCGCTTTCCTTTGGCTCATCCAGAGCCAATGACAGTCGCGGGCCAGCTCAGCCGCCCGGGGCGAGATACACCCGGATCGGGGAAATCTCCTTGTCCTTGAAGTAGGACAGAAGCTCCTCGCGGGCCTTGTCGGTCAGTTCAAACATCAGTGGGGTCCTCCAGAAAGTGGGTGTAGAAAGTCCTAGTAAGAGCGCCCCGGGCCTTTGTCAACGGTCATTGATGAAATTGACCCGGTTCTATTATGTTTTTCTATGACAAGTATCGGCGCGAGAAGCCATGTCGCGTCGCGGCCCGTGTTGCAATGCGGGCACAGTTTTCGTAACGTGTATCAGGGGATGACGCCCGTTCGCCCCGACGCCCGAGCCCGCAAAGGAGACAGCGAGATGAGCGATAACAAGGTTCTGTTGCACGCCGAGGAGATCGGCCGGACCATGGACCGCCTGGCCACGGAGGTCATCGAGCGCCATGGCGACTGCGGTCAGGTCGTGATCCTGGGCATCCAGCGGCGCGGGGTGGACCTCGCCCGCCGCCTGAAGGCCGCCCTGGACGCCAAGCTCGGCAGGGACATCCCCCTGGGCCTTTTGGACATCAACCTCTACCGCGACGACTGGACGACCCTGGACGTCCAGCCCCAGATCAACAAGACCGAAATCTTCTTCGACATCGACGACACGACCATCGTCCTGGTGGACGACGTGTTGTTCACCGGGCGCACCATCCGCGCGGCGCTGGAGGCCATCCTGGACTTCGGGCGGCCCGAGCGGGTGGAACTGCTGGTGCTGGTGGACCGCGGCCACCGCGAGCTGCCCATCCACGCCGACTACGTCGGCACCCGCATCCAGACCCGGCGCGGCGAGCACGTGGACGTGTTCCTGGCCGAGCGCGACGAGCGCGAGGAAGTCGTCCTCATCGGCTGAGCGGGCCCCGGCGCCCGCCGCGAGGCCCCGGCGGGCCCGGCCCCCGGGGCCGGGCCGGGCGGCGGCAACCTCCAACCGGAAGGCATCATGCATCCAAGACACATCCGCGCCGCGCGCGGCGCCGCGCGCCAGCAGCTGACGGCCCTGCTGGTGGCCGCGCAACTGGCGCTGGTCCCGGCGTCGGCCTCGGCCGCGCTGTTCGGCTCCTTCGGCGTGGAGCAGGAGCGCGAGCTGGGCAAGAAGTACTACACCCTGATCCGCGCCCACTATCCCGTCATCGACGACCCCGAGGTCACGAGCTACATCACCGACGTGGTGGACCGGGTCTACGCCCAGCTGCCCCCGCAGCCCTTCGAGCGCAACGTCACGGTCATCCGCAGCGGCCTGCTCAACGCCTTCGCCACCCCCGGCGGCTACGTCTACGTCTTCACCGGGCTGATCACCGAGCTGGAACACGAGGCCGAGCTGGCCGGGGTCATCGCCCACGAGCTGGCCCACGTCTCCCAGCGCCACGTGGCCAAGCGCATCGAGAACATGCAGTACGTGCAGATGGGCATGCTGGCCGGGATGCTGGCGGGCATGTTCCTGGGCTCCGGCGGCGGGGACAACCAGGGCGAGGCGGGCGAGGCGCTGATCGTCGGCTCCATGGCCGCCGGAACCACCGCCATGCTCAACTACAGCCGCATCGACGAGCGCGAGGCCGACCAGGTGGGCATGAACTACCTGGTGGGCGCGGGCTACAAGCCCGAGGGCATGGTCGGCGCCTTCCAGAAGATCCGCCGCAAGCAGTTCCTGTCCGGCAGCTCCATCCCGCAGTACCTCTCCACCCACCCTGATGTGGTCGAGCGCATCGGCTACCTCGAAGGCCGGGTCAACAACCTGGCCCCCGCCGTCCGCGACCGGGGCTGGGACGACACGCGCTTCATCCGCGTCAAGACCCTGGTCCGCGCCCGCTACGCCGACCCCGACGCCGCGCTGGGCGCCTTCGCCCAGGGTGACGGCGACCCGGCGCTGCTGGCCATGGGACGGGGCATCGTCCACGCCCGGCGCA
>CAYUIN010000377.1:0-1273 GCA_964444695.1 uncultured Desulfocurvus sp. | reverse complement strand
GACGGCGACCCGGCGCTGCTGGCCATGGGACGGGGCATCGTCCACGCCCGGCGCAGGCAGGTGGCCGAGGCTGCCGCCGCCTTCGACGAGGCCCTGGCCATCTCCCCCAACGACCCGCTGGTGCTGCGCGAGGCCGGTTCCTTCCACTACACCAAGGGCGACGCGGCCAAGGCCGGGATGTACCTGACCAAGGCCAGCATCCTGAACCCCGACGACCTGGTGGCGCTGTTCTACCTGGCGCGCCTGCAGGCGGACAAGGGCCAGACCCAGCGCGCCGTGGGCTACTTCGAGCGCATCCTGAAGACCCTGCCCGAGGACCACGACGTCCACTTCCACCTGGGCCGCACCCTGGGCGAGTCCGGGGACGTGTTCGGCGGGCACCTGCACCTGGCCTACGCGGGCATCTACGGCCTGGACAAGAAGCAGGCCGACTTCAACATGAACAAGGCCGAGGGCCTGGCCAAGAGCGACGAGCAGAAGAAGCAGCTGGAAAAGCTGAAGGAAGTCTACAAGTCCCGGGCCGAGTTCTGGTAGGCCGGGGGCGGGAGGCGCGGCCGTGATCGAGACCGTCCACGAATGGGAGCTGGGGCCGGGCCTGCTGGCCGTGTGCCGGGGCGACCTGGCGGCTTCGCGGGCCGACGTGGTGGTCAACGCCGCCAACCCGCAGCTGGCGGGCGGCGGCGGGGTGGACGGCGCCCTGCACCGCGCCGCCGGGCCGCAGCTGCTGGCCGCCGGGCGGGCCTGGGTCCGGGCCAACGGGCCGTTGCCCACGGGCCGCGCCGTGCTCACCCCGGGCTTCGCCCTGGCCGCGAAGTACGTGGTCCACACCGTGGGGCCCATCTGGCGCGGCGGCGGCGCGGACGAGGACGCGCTGTTGGCCTCGGCCTACCGCGAGAGCCTGGCCCTGGCCGGAGCCCAGGGCGCCGCCAGCGTGGACCTGCCCGCCGTGTCCTGCGGGGTGTACGGTTTCCCGGTGCGGCGCGCGGCGCGCATCGCCCTGGCCGAACTCGGGAAATCCTTGCGCGCGGGGGTGGTCAAGCGCGCGGGCATGGTTATATTTTCCCCCGACGCCGCCGCGTTGTGGGCCCGTACGGCCCGCGACCTCTTCGGCGACCCGGTGCGCTGAGCCCGCCGGGCCCCTCCCACAACCCGATCCCCAGGGGCTTTCATGGAACTGCGTGGAACCACCATCCTGGCCGTGAAGGACGAGCACGGCGTCGCCATGGCCGGCGACGGCCAGGTGACCTTCGGCCAGAATCTGGCCCTCAAGCAC
>CAYUIN010000376.1:0-3505 GCA_964444695.1 uncultured Desulfocurvus sp. | reverse complement strand
CGGGAACCGGGTCTCGTGTGCGTTGGCCTCCCGGGAATTTGGATGCGGGCCCCCGGCGAGAAGGGGACCGGGGGCCCGCCGTTCCTGTCCTAGACTGGAGGTGTCTTAGGAACCTTGCGTCGTCAGGCCGGGAGCTTGAAGGCCCGGGCCTCGAAGGCGTCGGCCACGTCGGCCATGCCCAGCGCCTCCATGGTCGCGCGGCGCGGCATGCCGGTCACGGTGTCCCAGCCCATGAGCTTGTAGTACTCCTCCTTGGTGGCCTCGAAGTACTCCTTCTTCAGCGGCGGGTGGGGCGGGCTGGCCGGCGGATACGGCGGCAGCAGCCGCTGCTCCTCGGCGATGAAGAAGTGCTCGGGGAGCTGGTCGTGCTCCACGCGCATGTTCACGGCCTTGCCGCCGCCCCACTGCAGGGCGGAGACCAGGCGGTGCAGGGTCCAGATGCGCGCGGCGCGCTGGTTCAGCTTCTCCTGGGTCATCTTTTCGCCGGTCACCAGCTCGAAGAGCTTGTACTCCACGGACACGTCGCCCGCGTACTCGCGGTCCTCGCGGCCGCTGGTCATGATCGGGTAGACCCAGTCGCAGGCCGGGATGCTGTCCTTGATGCAGGCCCGGTAGTGGATGAACTGGCCCAGGTAGCCGTTGGCCTCGGCGGACTTCTGGCCGTTCCAGGTCAGGGGCACGCTGTGGTCGCGGTGCAGATCGTTCAGGCCGTTGACGGCGATCTCGCGGCCCCAGTGCTTGGTGGCCACGGGCAGGGCCTGCTCGAAGCTCAGGCCGGTCCACTCCAGCAGGTTGGTCATGGAGTGGCGGTTGGGGTCGCGGTTCTCCACCGCGAAGTTCACGGCCCAGTAGTAGCCGAAGGTCCTGGGGTCGTAGTGCGCGGACATGCCCCAGCCGCCGTTGCCGCCGACCACGCCGCCCATGACGCCTTCCATGTTCACGAAGTGCATGGTCAGCTTGGCCAGGTCCTTGCGGCCCAGCTCCTCGAACTTGGCGGCGATGATGTCCACCGCGCGGCGGAAGCCCTCGGCCAGGGCGTCGCCCAGGAACTCCTGGCGGTAGACGATCATGTGCATCAGGGTCTTCAGGCCCTCGGTGCTCAGCTTGCCCTTGGGCGGGTAGTGCCCTTCCTTCAGGCCCTTGCGGATCTCCTTGCCCACGAGCTTGTGCTCATAGAGGTGGTCCAGAAGGCTCTTGCCGCCCTCGGTGGTGTCCTGCAGATACCAGACGAACTGGATCATGGGGAACATCTCGAAGGTGTCCACGCCCAGGGTGTTGGCCAGCTGGTTGGCCAGGAAGGTGGCCTTGTCGCGGTTGCCCATCCAGGAATAGAACCACTGGGTGCAGCTCACGGCGCCGCCGCCCATGCCGGGCACCTTCATGTACGAGTAGCAGCCCTGCGGGCAGGAATAACAGGACTGGGCCTTGATGTGGTATTCGTTCAGCCAGGGCGCGCAGCTCTTGGTCTGGTCGAAGCGCAGGGCCTGCTTGTTGATGTCCTTGGGGTCGATGTGCTTCTCGGTCCAGCTCAGGGGGCCGGTGGACAGGGGCGTGGCGCCCAGGGGGCCGGGCTGGAACTCGCGCATGCTCTTGACGTAGGCGATGAGGCCCTTCTTGTCCGCGACCTTGATGCCGCCCGTGCCGCGCACGGCGATGGCCTTGAGGTTCTTGGAGCCCATGACCGCGCCGAACCCGCCCTGACCGGCGGCGTTGCCGATGCGGTGGATGATGGGCGAGATGCGCACCAGCCGCTCGCCCGAGGGGCCGATGGTCACGATCTGGATCTTCTCGTCGCCGTGCTTGGCCTTGATGGCGTCCTGGGTGACGAAGGTGTCCTTGCCCCACAGGTCCGAGGCGTCCTCGATGCTGACGTTCTCGTCGTTGATGTTCACGTACACGGGCTTCTTGGCCTTGCCCTGGACGATGATGGCGTCGTAGCCCGCGAATTTCAGCTCGGCGCCCCAGTAGCCGCCGAAGCCGCTGCGCGTGATCAGGGGGTACTTGGAGCGCGGGGCGTAGACGTGGGGCGAGATGCCGATGACCTCCGAGCGCCCCGAGGACGGGGCCAGGGTGCCGGTCATGGGGCCCACGGCGAAGACCAGGCGGTTTTCGGGGTCGAAGGGCCCGGCCAGGGGCGCCTCGTCGAAGACGACCTTGTAGCCGATGCCGATTCCGCCGGTGTAGGCCATGTACTTGTCGGCGGATTCCTTCGTGATTTCGCCGGTATCCAGGTTGACACGCAGGATCGTGCCGGTCCATCCGTTCATTGCTGATACTCCTCGCTGAAAAGATTTAGCGCATGTCCACGAAGGTGATGGCGTCCGCCGGGCAGTACTTCACGCACTGCGGATCGCCGCCGCACAGGTCGCATTTGGTGAACACGCCCGCGTCCGCGTTCTCGCGGATCATGTCCCACGGGCAGGCCGCGAAGCACTCGCCGCAGCCCTGACACTTGGAGGCGTCGATGATCCGCGCCCCGGTCACGGGGTCCAGGACCAGCGCGTCGTATTCGCAGGCCAGGTAGCAGTCGGCCATGTTGCACTGGCGGCAGACGTTGGCCATCACCGCCAGGGAGGACAGGGTCTTGGTGGGGTCGTAGACCGTGTCGATGCGCGCCAGGGCCGGGCGGCAGATGTCGTCGTGGGACAGCGAACAGACGATCTCGCAGGTGCGGCAGCCCACGCACTGGGCCGGGTTGGTGGTCAGGAAGGCCTTGGTGTTGGGCAGCTGGTCCGGGGTGATGCCCCTGTTGTAGTGTTTGGGGTTGAAATTCTTGGGCGCGGCGATGGCGTTCGCCGCCAGGGCGCCCGCCGCGACCTGCACGCCCAGGATCTTGAGCATCCGGCGCCGGGTCATGAGCATTCCCTTGTCCTTCGCCTCGCAGGAGGCCTCCGGCGGCTCGGGCAGGGCGGCCGCCTCCTGGTCGGACTTGGCGTCCGGCGCGAACATCGACTGCAATCTCTCCATCAGGCGCTGACTCACGATAGCCTCCTTGCGTTGGGTCCGAGGGTGATTGTTTGCGACCCCGAAAGAGCAAGAAGGAGGCCACGAGCCGTGCCGCCGCCCGGGCCCCGGCGCCGCCGCCGCCCGGCGCCGCCATGGCAACACGCCGGGCTTATTGACGAATATTTTTCATGGCGGACGGCCCGTGCGCCGCCTTCCGGACGCCGGAAACGGGCTGCGGAGCCCGGGGCGGCAGCGGGGAGGACGGGTCACATCGACCCAAACAGCGATTTTTCATGGGACAAAATGGTCGCGTTCCGGGCCCCGCGATCCGGGGGCGGCTGCCTCGGGAACGCTTGCGGGGCGGGCGTTTTCCCGTGGCGGCGGGGCGGGGCTGGGGCGTGAAAATAACCGGTTCGGACCAAAAGCGACTACAAAAAGCGAGGACGAACCGCCGCAGCGCCGCCCGGCCGCAGACGCTCGCGCACCGGCTCGACCCAGACCGGCCAGTACGCTTCGCCGACGGCTTCGAACATTTCGATCGACACGATCCGGTCGAACT
>CAYUIN010000375.1:0-3511 GCA_964444695.1 uncultured Desulfocurvus sp. | reverse complement strand
GTCCTGATTTCCGCGCACCTGGGCGGGCCGACGCACGCCGCCAAGCTGGAGACCTTCCACGCCCTGGCGGGCGCGCTGGAGCCCCTGGGCCTGGGCACGGTGTTCCTGAACCTCGGGGGCGGCCCGATGCGCAGCCCGTATCCGGTGCTGCGCTATCCAGGATTCGTCCAGGGCGCGCACCGGCTGCGCCCGCTGGCGGCGCTGCCCGTGTCCCTGCCCGGGGCCTACGACCGGGCGACGGCCCTGGAGGCCTCCGTCACGGGCTGCTCCTGGCGCATGGCGCGGCTCAAGACCGCCTTCGTGCGCGAGTATCTGTCCCGCGTCCTGGACGCCACGGAGCCCCGGTTCTGCATCCTGTGGCACCAGTTCACCCCGCTGCATCTGACCTTTGCGGCCTGCTGCATGGAACGGGGCCTGCCCTACGCCTTCGCGGAATACGGCATGCTCCCCGGCACGGTGCGCTTCGACCCGGACGGCCAGATGGGCGAAAGCTGGATCGCCCGGGATCCCGACCGCTTCCTGGCCCTGCCGGTGGACCCGCAGGACCTGGAGCGGGCGCGCGGGACCATGGAAACGATCCGCGCCGGGCGGCTGAACCGCCGCAGCGCAGAGGCAAGCGGCGCAAGCGCCCTGCCCGGGGCGCTGCGCGAACTGCGCGAGCCCCTGGTCTTCTACGCGGGGCAGAACGACGCGGGCTCGGGCATGGTCCCCACGGACTCGCCCTTTGCCCGCAGGCATTCCCCGTATTTCCGCGACACCCTGGAGGCCCTGGAGGCCCTGTCCCGCTGGGGCCGGGAAGCGGGCTGGCACGTCCTGTTCAAGCCGCATCCCATGGCCCCTGCCGGACAGGGCGAGGCCCTGTGCCGGGAGCTGCCCAACGTGACGCGGGTCACGGACGTGGACGTCCTGGACTGCATCCTCGCCGCGCGGGCCACGGTCACGATCCTCTCCCAGACGGCGTACATGGCCCTGCTCCACGACCGGCCCTGCGTGCTGCTGGGCCGCATGCAGCTGAGCGGCAAGGGCTGCGCCCTGGAGCCCGCCGGGCCGGAAGGCGGCCGCGAGGCCGTGGCCCGGGCCCTGGACGAGGACGAAGCCTCCCGGCGGGTGCGCCGCGACCACTTCGCGCAACACGTCGCGCAACTCCTGCGTCACGCCCTGTGCGTGATGCCGGGCTCCCTGGAAGATGAAGGCTGGCCGGACATTGCAGCCTACGCCCCCCACCTGGCCAAGGTTGCCTCGGGCCACGAACCGACCAGGACGCCACGCCGGAAACGCTTGCACAGGGCGGCCTACACGGCCTACGCTGCGGCTGCGACCCGAATCTTTGGTCTGAACCGCAACGCCCCCCCTGAACAGCAGGACCACACGCCGCATCACTCGGTCGAAACACGCAAACGTCCACGGGTGCAGTCCGTGGAGGGAAAAACAATGACACACGAATCCCAGCCGATAATCGAATTCCGCCCCGTTGACCGCCGCAAGAAGGAATCCATGTTCCTGCTGGATTTCGCCGAGAACAAGACCTCCCAGAACGGCGAGGACGGAATCATCGCCAAGATCTTCGAGATCATCGGCGCCAAAAACAAATGGTGCATCGAATTCGGGGCGGGGAACGGGGTCAAGTTCAGCAACACCTTCACGCTGATCAACGACCTCGGCTGGTCGGCCATCCTCATCGAGGTCTCCGGCAGCCACAAGGAATTGGAGGAGCGCTACCGGAAGCGCGACGACGTCTACACGCTGCGCCAGCGCGTGGGGTTCGAGGAGGGGGAGCGCCTGGAGGACATCATCGAGTCCATCGACAGGGAAGTCCCCAAGGACTTCGATTTCATTTCCATCGACATCGACGGCAACGACTACCACATCTGGGACGACCTCAAGCGCTACGCACCCAGGGTGGTCTGCATCGAATTCAACCACATGATGCCCAACGACGTGCTGTTCATCCAGCAGCGCGACCAGGACGTGAACATCGGCAGTTCGTGTCTGGCGATGATCGAACTGGGCAAGAGCAAGGGCTATGAGCTTGTGGCCGTGAGCACGGCAAACGCCATCTTCGTCAAGTCCGAGGACTTCGCCAAATTCGGCATCGAGGACAATTCCATCGACGCCATGAACTACCTTGGCCAACGCGAAACAAAGATCCTGCAAGGCTACAACGGAGAACTCTTCATCGCCGGCCTGGACTACAACCCTTGGAAGGGGTTTGGCCTGGACCACGAAATGATCCAGGTCCTGCCCAAGAATCTCAGGAAATGGCGCTTTGGCGGGGGCATCTTTCCTCAACAAAAACTCAAGTAGACGCCAAGCCCGCAGCGCGGCGAAGACCTTTCGGAGAACACACCATGACGAACGACAATTTCTTTGCGCAGAATCTGTTCGACCAGGGCAAACAAGTAAAAAAACGCTACGAATTTCTCATGCTTCTGGTGGAGTACCTGCAACCCGTCTCCTTCCTCGAGGTCGGCACGTGGAAGGGTGAGCGATCCTCCTGGATCGCCCGCAAGCTCCCTGGCCTCGAGCGGTTCGTGGGCTTCGACTTTTTCGAAAGCGGAACGGAACAGGAGCACATCGCCGAAAAGACGATCAACTGCCAGCACGCCGCCAAGCAGGCCGTCCGAGACCTGATCATGTCCCGCAGCGCGAACAAGGACCTGAATCTGGAACTCGTGGAAGGCAATACCCAGGTCACCCTGCCCGCCTTCCTGGAGGCGGGCAACGCAAAGGCTTTCGACTTCGTGTTCATGGACGGCGGACACTCGCTGGAAACCATCGCCAGCGACTGGAAGTATTGCAGCCAACTCGTCAAGGACGATGGCGTCGTCGTCCTGGACGACTACCACTTCCACCATTTCGACTTCGGATGCAGGCCGCTGGTGGATTCCCTGATCCAGGGCGGCGAGCATGTGGTCAGGTTCTATCCCATGATCGAGACCCTGAAGAGCAACAACCAGATGACCATGGTCTGCGTGCAGAAGAAGGACTTCGCGCGCGAACTCTGGTAGGCGGCCATGGCCACAGCTTCCAAAACGGATCCTAGCGGGCGGAGCCGGAGCGTCATGTACGCGAACATCATCGGCATTTCCTTCGAGCCGCAGTGGCAGATCCTCTACGTCCGCGGCTATTTCTGGTCTGAGCACCCCACGCGCGAGGTGCGCATCGTCATCAACGGCGAGGTCCAGGCGGGCGAGGCCAGCCTGGGCTGGCGGTTCGTGGACAAGCGCTTCTTCGAGGACCGCTACCAGGGCTTCGTGTTCGAGCGGCGCATCCCCGTCACCGTAGGCCGGGGCGACCGCATCGAGGCCCACTGCCTGGACGAGGCGGGCAACTCCATGGTCGCCGTGGAGGTCATCGGGGACCCGCCCCAGACCCACAAGAAGGACATCGCCCAGTGGGAGAAGGCCCAGAAGCAGGACGGCGGTGAGGAGCAGGGGGCGCCCAAGGGCGCGGCGCGGCCCGCGCGGCGGCCCCGGCGCCCTGCGCCCGTGGGGCCGTCGGCCCTTGAAGG
>CAYUIN010000374.1:0-3512 GCA_964444695.1 uncultured Desulfocurvus sp. | reverse complement strand
CCTGCGCCCCCGCGCCGGACGCCTCCGGCCGGGCGCAGGCCAGGACGGATGCGGCGCAGGCCAGGGCCAGGGCCAGGCGGCGGGCGAAAAGGGATGCGGTCATGGCGTCTCTCCCGGTTTGCGTCGCCGCTTTACGCGCGCCCGGACTTGGGGCACCATGCGGCGACGGACCGGGCAACACTACCCCGCCCGGCGCGCCGCAATCCAACGAGATGTTCCGAACCCCGCGTTCGGCCAGGCCGAACGCCCAGGACCCCGCCATGGAACTGTACCAGCTGCGGACCTTCGCCGCCGTGGCCGAGGAAGGCCACCTGACCCGCGCGGCCGCGCGCATCCACGCCAGCCAGTCCACGGTCAGCGCCCAGGTGCGCGCCCTGGAAGAGGAGCTGGGCGTGGCCCTGTTCCTGCGCGACCCGCGCGGCATGCGCCTGACGCCCGAGGGCGAGGTCCTGCTGGGGCACGCCCGCGAGGCCCTGGCCAGCGCCGATGGGCTGCTGCGCGCCGCCCGGGGCCTGCGCCGCGAGCTGGGCGGCACGGCCAACGTGGGCCTGAACTCCTGCCCGGAGCTGCTGCGCGGGGCGGCCATCCTGGCCGCGCTGCGCGAGGAGCACCCCGCGCTCCAGGTCCGCTTCACCAACAGCACCTCGCACCGCATCCTGGCCGACCTGGCCTCGGGCGCGCTGGACGCGGGCTTCGTCTACGGGAACCTGCCCGACGAATTTCCGGGGATGACCGTGATGCAGGCCGAGATGTACGTGGCAGCTCCCGCCGCCTGGCGCGAACGGTTCCTGGCCCTGGACTGGAAGGAGCTGGCCGAGCTGCCCTGGGTCTGGACCACGCCGGAATGCCCGTTCACCCGCGTGGCCGAAGCCCTGTTCCCCGAGCGCGGCAAGCGCCCGAGCCGGGCCGTGATGACCGACGACGAATCCATGATCACGGCCCTGGTGGCCAGCGGCAACGGGCTGGCGCTGATGCGCGGGGACGAGGCCAGAAAGGCCGAGGCGGCGGGGACCGTGGTCCTGCATCCCCGCACCGCGGGGCGCGTGCCGCTGCATTTCGTGCACCACGCGCGGCGCTCCGGCGACCGCCTCACGGCGGCCCTGGAACGCGCGGTGCGCACGGTCTGGGGGCTGGAGCCCGGGGCCGGGGCGGCCTAGCGGGCCTTGTCGTCGCCGGGTTCGGCGGCGGGGGAGCCTTCGTCCTGCTGCGCGGCGTCCTGCCCGGCGCCGTCGGCCGCGCCCGGGGCCGCATCCTCGGCGGCGGGCATCGCGATGGGCGCTGCGGGCGCGTCCGCATCCTTCTCCAACTCCCAGGCATCCTTGCCGAAGCTGTACCGGGAAGCGGGCTCCTCGCTGCCCACGATGAGCACCCCGTCCTGCACCTTGGGCTCGCCGAAGGAGGACTGGGGCGGCGCGTAGAACTCCCGCCAGAAACGGGCCGAGGCGCGGCGCCTGCGGTCCTCCACCAGCGCCAGCACGAAGACCGTCAGGCCCAGGGCCAGGATCACGCCGTCGCGGATCAGGTCCGCGCGCATGGAGGCGGCGGGCTCGGCGGAGACGCTGAAACAGCCGCAGGCCACGGACAGCCCGCGCGAGACGTTGTACCCCAGCGCCGCCGTGAAGGCGCACAACAGCAGCACCAGCGTCAGCGCCGCGCCGCGCACGGCCACGCCGGTGATCAGCGCCGCACCGCAGACCAGCTCGATCCACGGCAGGCCCAGGGCCACGGGATTGACCAGGGAATCCGGAAGGATGCGGTAGTTGGCCACGATGCCCGCGAACTCCAGCGGATAGGCCGCCTTGGACACGGCGGCGGCGATGAACACCAGGCCGAACACGATGCGCAGGGTCTTCAGCACACAGCTCACTTGGCCACCTCCGTCTCGCCGCCCGCCTCGGTCCAGCCGAGCCAGCCTTCGGGGTAGACCCGCAGCGTCTCGTAGCCCATGAAGTCCAGGGCCAAAGCCAGTTCGTGGGACAGCGGACAGTCCACGGAACTGCAATAGACCACCAGCGGCCGCTCGCCCGGCGGCGGGCCGAGCAGCGCGGCCATGGCCTCCTCGAACATCCCCGGCGGCACGTTCACCGCGCCGGGAACGTGCCCGGCGGCGAAGTCCTCCGGATAGCGGGCGTCCACGAACAGCGCCGCGCCCGAGGCGGCCAGGCCCATGGCGGCCGCGGTGCCGATCTCGTCGATGGCCCGCACCCCGGCGGGCAGCCCCGCCTCCCCGGCCTGGGCGGCCTGCGCGGCCAGGGCCTCGGCCTCCGGGTCCCCGCTGCCCAGCCAGGGCAACGGCCGGGGCCGCATGACGTTCATCCCGGCGGCCAGCAAAGACGCCAGGACCACCAGGGCCAGCATTTCGAGAAGCAGGGAACGGGTCGGGGTCATGGTCGGCATGCGCATCGGCGGCGGTCTCCTTGCAGGGTGTCGTCCGGTCCTCGTGTATACCGTCTTCGCGAGCGCCCGGCAAACACGTTTTGGGTGTGGCGCGGGCTACGGCGCTGTGCTATGGTCGCGCATGCTCATCGTCAAACTCATCAACGGAATCAGGCAAATGACGTCGGATTATGAAACCATGCAGCCGGACGAGGCCAGACAGTGGATGGCGGACCGCAAGCAGGGCGGCTACACCCTGCTCGACGTCCGCCAGGACTGGGAATACGACGAGGCGCACATCCCCGGCGCCCTGCACATCCCGCTCCCCGAACTGGACGACCGCCTGGGCGAACTGGACCCCGAAAAGCCCACGGTCGTGTACTGCCTGTCCGGCGGACGCAGCTCCGCCGCCGCAAGCATGCTCAAGGGCAAGGGCTTCGGCGAGGTGTTCAACCTCATGGGCGGCATGAACGGCTGGGAAGGCGCCGCCGCAGTCGGGCCGAAGAGCGCGGGAATGCTCTACTTCTCGGGCGAGGAGACCGTGGAGGAGGTCATCGCCCTGGCCTGTCGCATGGAGGTCAACCTCGGCAAGTTCTACTCCGGCATGGCCCAGAAATCCGAAGGCAATGTCGCCGAAACGCTCAACAAACTCGCCGGGTTCGAGGAAAAGCACAAGACCTGGCTGCTGACCGTCTACCGCCAGATGTCCGGCCACGAGCTGGACCCCGAATTCCTCACCGCCAGCGCCGCCACGCCGGACGGGCCGCCCCTGGAAGGCGGGCTGACCGCCGAGGAGTTCATCGAACTGAACTTCCCGGACTTCGCGGAGCCCCGCGGCGTGGTCGAGGCGGGCATGATGTTCGAGGCCCAGGCCATGGACCTCTACTCCCGCTACGCCGCCAAGGCCGGAAGCGAGGAGTCCCGCGAACTGCTGACCCGCCTGGCCCAGGAAGAAAAGGGCCACCTCAAGGCCCTGGGCAACCTCCTGGACCGCCTGGGCGACGCCTAAACCGCAGCACACGCCGCGGCGCAGGGGAAGCGCCGCACACCCCCTCCCCCAACCACGGGAGGCCACCCAAACCCAAGGGGCTCCGGCCCCATCCCCACATATCCTAGCCGCACGCTCTGATTCACCG
>CAYUIN010000373.1:0-3532 GCA_964444695.1 uncultured Desulfocurvus sp. | reverse complement strand
CTGCGGCGTTGCTCATGACGAAGGCTCTGCTCAGCCGGGCCCTGCTTCTTGAGCAACGCCGCAGGCCGCCCATTGTGGGATTCTTAAGGGCGAAAGCCCTTAAGCCGCCGGAGGCCCTGCCCGCGCCCACAAGCACCCGGCCAGCCATCCCCCACGCCTGACCACCCCGAGCCCGGGCCGCCAGGCCACCCTCCCCCGGCCGCGCCGCTTCGCGCTGGGCGTTGCGTGTTGGGGCGGGGGTTGGTATGGGCTGGGGAGATTTGTTGCAACTTTTGAGGAGGATGTGTGATGCAGCCCACGGCACCGATGTTCAAGGCCATGTTGGAGGCGACCCAGGAGGCGCGCGGGTTCGCGCTGACGGAGATCAAGGAACTGAAGAAGGATTTGGCGACGTTGGAGCGGATTTTAGGGGGTCGCGGCAAGGCGGACGATTTTTCGCTGATCGACGTGGCGCACGGGGCGTTCGAGATTTTCCGGACGGCGTCCGTGGTATTGGAGAACGAGAAGCTGCTGTTTGGGATGCAGGACGCGGTGGACCGGGCCCTGGCCGAGGATTTCCTGGACGAGCATGGGGCCACGGCGCTCAAGGAGCCCGAGGGTTGGCACTGGATTTCGCCCAAGGGCGTGATGCGTCTTTTGGGGCCGGTGGACGATCCGGCGGCGGCGGCGGCGAAGCTGAAGCGGTATCTGCCGCGCGGGCCCAGGGAGGCGGCCGACGAGGCCGAGGAGCCGCAGGCGGCGGCGAAGAAGAAGAAATAGGCCGGGCTCCGGGCGGCCGGACGGCATAAAAAAAAAGCTCCGCGGTGCGGAGCTTTTTTTGTGTCGCGCGGGGGCCGCGCGGTCAGTTCTGCATGTCGTCGATGACGGACTTGAGGTCCGCCGCGATGCGGGCCAGGTCGTCTGTGGCCTGTCGGGACTCGTGCATGGCCTGGGCGGTCTCCATGGCGATCTGGTTGATCTCGGCCGTGGCCCGGCTGATCTCCTCGGAGGCGGCGGACTGCTCTTCGGAGGCGGTGGCGATGCCGCGCACCTGGTCGGCGGTGCGTTCCACGAGGCCGACGATCTCGCGCAGGGCGGCGCCGGACTGGTCGGCCATGGCCGTGGTGGCGTCGATGGCCTGGGCGGCCTGTTCGGTGCTTTCGATGTTGCGCTGGGCGCTCTTCTGGATGGCCTGGATGGAGGTCCCGACCTCCTGGGTGGCGGTCATGGTCTTTTCGGCGAGCTTGCGGACCTCGTCCGCGACCACGGCGAAGCCGCGCCCGGCGTCGCCCGCGCGGGCGGCCTCGATGGCGGCGTTGAGCGCCAGCAGGTTGGTCTGGTCGGCGATGTCGGAGATGACGTTCATGATCTGCCCGATGCCTTCGGCCTGGCGGCCGAGGTCGGCCATGTCGCTTTTCAGGCGCACGGCGTCCTGGTGGACTTCGCGGATGGTGGCGACCATCTTCTCCACCACCTCGGCGCCTTCCTGGGCCTTGTCGCGGGACTGGTCGGCCAGCCCGGCGGCCTCGGAGGCGTTGCGTGCGACTTCGAGCACGGTGGCGTTCATCTCTTCCATGGCGGTGGCGGCCTCGGAGGCGCGTTCGCGTTGCAGTTCGGCGCCGCTGGAGGACTGTTCCACCTGCGCGGCCATCTGCTCGCTGGCGGCGACCACCTGTTCGGCCACGGAGTCGGCCTTGGCGGCGGCGCGCTCGATCTTGGCGTTCTTCTCCTCCACCAGGGCCTGGTTGGCGCGGATCCCGGTGAGGTCGAAGAACAGCAGGAAGGCGCCCTGGAGGTTGCGGTCCAGGTCGTACAGCGGGGCCACGTCGTAGCGGATGAACAGGGCCTTGCCCTTGGAGGTCTCGGACTCCATCTCGTGGTCGCGCATCACGCAGTTCTCGCGCATGCACTTCCCGGCGATGGTCTCGCGGCCTTCCTGGCCGTAGAAGAAGCGCGACACGGTCATGCCCTTGATGGCGTCCGGAGTTTCGGGGCGCTCGTAGAGGTCCAGGTAGGGCTGGTTGATGAAGGTGATGCGCTCCTCAGTATCCACGACCATGCACGGCTGGGTCAGCCCGGTGAGCACGCCCTCGGCGAAGCCGAGCTTCTGCTTGAGTTCGGCGACCATGTGGGTGACGTGTCCGGCGAGGTTGTGCATCTCGTGGTGGAACACGCCTTCCAGGGCGGCGGAGAGGTGCCCTTCGGCGACCTCGCCGGTGTAGTGCTCGATGGCGGTCAGCGGGCGGAACACGAGGCGGCGCAGCAGCGCGGCCAGCACGGCGGAGACGCCGACGATCATGAGCAGGCCCACGGCCAGCAGGACGTTGCGCTGGCTGATGGCGCCGGAGGCCAGGTCGTGTTCGTAGACGCTCATGCACACCACCCAACCGGTCAGGGCGTTGCCCTGCACGGCCATGAGCTTCTTCTCGCCCTGCCAGTCGTACTCCACCAGGCCGTTGCGCACGGAAAGCGCCTGCTTCACGAACTCCTGCCCGGAGAGGTCCTTGAACAGCAGCTCCTTGTCCACGGCGTGGGCGATGATCCGGCCTTCGCTGTCGAAGATGAAGCCGTAGCCGTCCTGCCCGACGCGCACGGGGTCGATGAAGCGCTCGGTGAAGACCTCCCAGCGGGGGAACACGGCCAGCCCGCCGACGACGACGCCGTCCAGGTCCTTGACGGCCTTGGTCACGCCGAGGATGAGGTGCTCGCCCTCGCCGCTCTTGGCGCGCAGCACGGTACGGGTGACGTAGAACTCCTTGCCGCCGAGGATGGCCTTGACGTACTCGCGCGAGGCGCGGTCCGCCCCGGCCAGGCTCTTGCCCTCGGCGTTGCAGCCCGCGACGACCTGGCCCTGGGCGTCGAAGATGAACATGGCCCAGTAGTCCTTTTCGTAGGACATGATCTCGGCCAGGGTCTTTTCCGCGCGTTTGGCGGAGAAGCCGGGCAGCAGGGAGTTGGTGATGGCGGTCTGCGTGGACAGGGCCTCGACCTTGTTCACGGCGCCCTGCATGTAGGAGTCCAGGGCCTTGGTGGCCATGTCCACCGACTGGCGGGACATCTGCAACCCGAGGTCGCGGGCGACGTGATATGTGGAGGCGCTGACGTACCAGACGAGCCCGGCGATGGTCGCGGCGATGATGCACGTCGTCAGCAACGATACCTGGACGTTGATGCTCCGAAGGCGCATGGGGTGATCCTTCCGTGTAGGCAATTCCCGAAACTGCCTGCCCACTGCGGGGCGCGGTTGACGAAAGACGCAGTATGCATGCCCTCGCCGCGCAGGTCAACTTCGGGATTTTTGCAAAAAAGGAAAAAGCCCCGGAGCACAGGCTCCGGGGCTTGCCGTTTCGTCCGGCGGGGCGGGCCTAGGCCTGGCGCATGTCCTCGATGATCCGCCGCAGGCTCGCGGCCTGCTGGGCCAGCTCGGAGACCGCCGTGGCGGACTCGGCCATGGTGCGGGCGGTCTCGTGGGCGATGTGGTTGATACCCTCGGTGGAGCGGGTGATCTGCTCCGAGGTGGCGGACTGCTCCTCGGCGGCGGTGGCGATGGAGC
>CAYUIN010000372.1:0-3539 GCA_964444695.1 uncultured Desulfocurvus sp. | reverse complement strand
GCCCCTGGCGCCGGGCGGTATGCCTGGCCTGGCCCCGGACCACCTGCTGGCCGGGCGCGGCTTCACCCTGACGCGGGTGGACGGCGCCGTGGCGGCGGTGCTGCCGTATCGCGGCCGGGCGGACGTGGTCCTCGTGCCCGGGGCGCCGCTGCGCATCCGCTACGCCCCGCGCCCCGGCGTGGCGGGCAAGCTCTCGGCCCTGGTGCAGTACGCCCTGCACTGCGAGCTGCTGCGCCGCGAGGCCGCCATGTTCCACGGCGCGGCCCTGGTGCGCGACGGCCGCTGCCTGGTGCTCACGGGCCTGCAGGGCGCGCGCAAGACGCTGGTCATGCTGCACCTGTTGCGCGACGGCTGGGATTTTCTGGCGGACGACCGCTTCGTGCTGCGGGCCGGGGTGGCGCACATGTACAGCGGCTCGATCCCGCTCATGCCGCACCACCTGGCGGCGCTGCCCTGGCTGGCGGAGCAGGGCGGCCCGGCGGCGGCCTTCGCCCCGCGCGCGCGGCGGATGCGCGCCGTGGCCCGCTGGTGCGAGCGCCGTCTGCCGTCGTACCTCCTGCCCCGGTTGGCCAAGTTCTACAACGCGCCCCTGTCCGTGCGCCCGGCGGAGCTGTTCCCGGGGCGCCGGGCCGTGGAGTCGGCCCCGGTGTCGGACGTGGTGGTGCTGGTGGGCGACGGGCGGGGGCGGCGCGGCCTGGGCCTGGACGCGGCGTTGGAGACGCTGTGCATCATAAACGACGTGGAGTTCCTGGACTACCGGCGCATGGAGCTGGAGCTTCGGGTGCGCGGCGCGGGGATGCTCCCGCCCACGGAACCCGCCCTGGCGGCGGGCCTGGCCGGGGCGCGCATTCACGAGCTGGGTGTCCCGGCGGACCGCGCGCCCGGGGACACGGCCGGGGAGGTGCTGCAATGCATCGCGCCAGCGTGATCGTCCCGACCTACAACCGGCCCAAGGAGCTGGGGGACTGCCTGGCCTCCCTGCTGGCGCAGACCGTGGCCCCGCTGGAGGTCATCGTCGTGGACGACGGGGCGCTGCCGGACCATCCCCTGGAACGCGAGTTCAGGGACGCGGGCATCGGCTACGTCTTCCTGAAGAAGGACCGCCCCGGGCTCACGGAATCGCGCAACGCGGGCATCGCCGTGGCGCGCGGCGAGGTGATCTGCTTCCTGGACGACGACGTGATCCTGTTCCCGGACTACTTGGAGCAGATTTTGTCGGTCTACGAGAGCCGGGAGGGGTTCGTGGCCGGGGTCGGCGGGCTGGAGGACAACAAGCCGCCCATGCGCCCGCGCGACTACATCAAGCGGCTGTTCGAGCTGCCGTTCATGTCCTGGGGCCTGCGCGAGGGGCGGGTGCTGCCCACGGGCTTCTGCACCCAGTTCGGCGAGTCGCCGTTTCCCCTGCGCGAGGTGACGCGGGTGGACTTCCTGCTGGGCGGGGTCAGCTCGTTTAACCGCGACGTGTTCAAGGAGTTCTCCTTCACCGGGCGCTACCGCGAATTCGGCCTGGGCGAGGACAAGGACTTCACGGTGGCCGTGTCGCGCCGCCATCCCCTGTATCTCAACCCCCGCGCGCGGCTGGTGCACCTGGAAGCCGCCGCCATGCGCCCCCAGGACCGCCGCTGGGCGCGGATGTTCCTGCTGGGGACCTACATGCTCTTTCGGCGCCACAAGTACCGGGGCTGGTGGAGCTGGCCGCTGTTCTGGTACGGCGTCCTGGGCCACGTCCTGGCCCGCCTGATCGCCCTGGCCGTGTTCCCCAACCGGGGCAAGCTGGAAAAGCTGAAGGGCCTGTCCGACGCCGTGCGCCTCATCGCCCGAGGCCGGGTCCCGGACCTGAGCACCAACCACTCCCGACCCTAGCCCCACGCCCCACGCCCAGCGAAAACGCGGGCAACGCAATTCCCAGGCCGCGCCAGGGCAACCCGGCGCGGCCTGCTATTGCCCACTCGAACCGGGCGGACCTTCTCGGCGTAGGTCGGATTTCGGTGGGAGTACATTCATTCGCCTTGAATTAAGTAAGCTGTCCCCGGAATTTCCCCCCGGAATTCCAATTAAGGCCAAGTCGCCGTGATCGTATACGCTATTCAGCGCCGAGATACTCGATTTGCAAGAAACTGGAAGGTGTTCCACTAAAAATTACATCTGTTGTCGCTCCAGTGCCAATGATTTCAACCGTATCGCCGTTTGAAAATGAAAATATCTGGTTCGCTCCTCCAATACCTGACATGGTGGTCGGATATTGACTGTTGCTATTGTTAAGATAGTACATATTAATGATTTGAGATGAATTGATTCTGTATTGATAAAGAATATAGTTTGGAGCTTGCAAGCTATACAATGAATAAAAACTTACTCTGTATAGTCCATCTACAAGAAAGCGTATTTTATTGTTCGATTCAATCGAAATAAAGTTTTGTGCAGTGTTTATTTCAGTTACATTCACTATGTAAGATATTGCACCATTGCCACTTCCTGCACCGTATATTGATGAGCTGCTATGACCTTTGAATAGTATCGGTCGCAACCCGATTGCATATGCGCTGCTGGCCAGCTCGATTCTGGGCGACATCTCGGCGTCCGAGCCCACGGTGACGCCGATGTAGTAGGTCTGGTCAAAGGGGAGATCCCCCAAAGTGGAATTGCCGCCGCCCAGGATGACGCTATACACGCCCTGGTCCACGGGCACATCGTCGTGGGCCTCGGTCCACAGGGCGGTGCTGTTGGTGGCGGAATCGTACAGTGAGAAGCGCATGTCCAATGTGCCGTTCACCGCACTATCGGCGGCGTCGGTCAGGTATCCCTGGAAATGCATGGTTTTGGGCGGTGCCGAGAAGGCGAGGCCCGCGGCCATTGCGACAAGGATCGCGGCCATGGTCAGTATGCAGGATGAAGTTTTCATGAACGGCTCCTTAATCTCCCCACAGGAGATAAATGATCGGCACAATTACCGCGGCGCCACAATCAGTGGCGCAGTTGGGGTTGTCGTCGTCCAGGTCCCCGCTCGTGGCGTTCAGGGCGCTCGACAGGTAATAGTCTTGGGGCTGCGGGCACTGGGTCAGAGCGGTCCCGTCGGACCAGCCGTCTGCGTCGGTGTCCTTGTACCAGATGGTGGATGGGTTGAGGACGTTCTGGGCGTCGTCGCAGTCGCCCTCGGTGGCGTTCAGAGAGGCGTCCAGGTAGTAGTCGGCGGGTTGTGCGCACTGGATGCACGCCGTGCCGTCGGACCAGCCGTCGCCGTCGGCGTCCTTGTACCAAACGGTGTTGGGGCTCAGGGCGGCATCGGCATCGTTGCAGTCGTTGCCGTTGGCCACGTATCCCAGGGGCTGGGTACAGGCCAGGGTGGAGTTGGTGGCGTCGCCGAAAGTATCCGAGTCGGCGTCGACGAACCAAATATAGCCTGTGGTCGTGGCCGCGTCGCCGGGGCAGAAATCCTCGACGTCAGGCACGCCGTCACCGTCCATGTCCGCCAAGGCGTGGAAGAATCCGGAAATCGTGGAATACGACGAGCCGGACGAGACGCCCGCGGCGGGCAGGCC
>CAYUIN010000371.1:0-3553 GCA_964444695.1 uncultured Desulfocurvus sp. | reverse complement strand
AGGGCGCGGCGGGGGCGACGGGGGCGGGCTGGGCCGGGGCGGCGTCCTGCTGCGGGGCCGGGGCCGCCGGAGCGCGGACCGTCGCGGGCGGCGCGGCGGGGACCTTGGGCACGAAGCTCGGGGCCGGGGGCAGCACGGCGTCCGCCACGCCCCCGCGCAGGCCCAGGCCCACGGTGACTTCCACCGAGCCGTCGGACATGTAGGCCGTGTCCAGGATGTGGGAATTCTGCAGGTAGCCCTGGATGCGCGAGACGACGACGTCGTCGGCGATCATGAAGTTCTGCACGGTGGTCCGGGAGTCGATCTGCACGCCGCGCAACAGTTCCAGCAGGTTGCGCCGGGCGATGACCGTGGCCGCGCGCTTGGCCATGCCCCGGGCCTGGGCCGGGTTCACGGCGCCCGCCGGGGGCGCGCCGATGCCCTTGGCCGTCACGGCGCCGCTGTCCCAGTCGATGGTCCCGGCCGGGGACTGCTGCATGAAGGCGCCGTCGCCCAGGGGCGCGGCCAGGTCCTGGGACGGCGTCCCGGCCTGCTGCTCCTGCTGGGCCTGGGCGCCGCCGGTCAGGGCCAGCAGCAGGGCGAGGCAGGCGATGCTCCGCAACACGGTCTTCATAGATTCGCTCCCGCGTGATTCGTTGTGCCGTTTCCGCAACGGGTCGCGACCGCTGCGGATTTTCCCTGCCCACTCCTACCCCGGCCACGGGGCTTGCGCAAGAGCCCGGAGCCGCCCGGGGCGCCCTCAAGGCCTGCGAAAACCGCGCCCGGGGTGCGCCGGGGGTGCGCCGGGGGTGCGCCCGCGCCTCTGCGGGGCCCAGCCTGGGCCGACGGCGCATCGGCCGCCCGCCGACCGGCAACGCGCCGCGTCGGATTTCCGGCGCCCGCCGCCGGGGCATGCCGGGGCGTGGCGGCAGGGTTTCTTTCATGAATTCAATCAGCTGCGGCAAGGCGCTGAGCCGCCCCGCCGGGCACCCGGAAAAACCGGCGCCCTGCCCCGCCGTCATGCAAGAACCATGAAAGATTCGGGGGCGTCCGAGGGAGGTTTGCGCCCCGTTCCGGCCCCCGGCGCGGACCCCGCCCGGCCCCCTCGCGCCAGCGTCCCGAAGTCCTTGGCGATCCGTATTTCAGGGTGCTCGCCGGGCATTTTCCCATCGACGGCACGCCGCCGCCCGGTGCGCCTTCGGCCCCGGCCCGCGCCTGGTTTCCATTGCCAGGGTCCGGCGGCGCTGATATGGTTGGATGTCCCACAAGAGCACTTTGGAGGAGTCCATGGAACTGTATCTCATGCAGCACGGCTCGTGCCTGTCCAAGGAAATCGACCCCGACCAGCCGTTGTCGCCCGTGGGCCGGGAGCAGGTGCTGCTGTCCGCCGCCGCCGCGCGCGCCATGGGCCTGGTCTTCGACCGCATCGTCACCAGCCCCAAGACCCGCGCCCGGCAGACGGCCCAGGCCGTGGCCGAGACCCTGGGCATGGACGAGGACGCCATCCTGGTCAGCGAGGACGTCAAGGCCATGGCCCGGCCCGAGGCCGCCGTGCGCCTGCTGGCCGAGCTGGACGCGCAGTCCGTGCTGGTGACCGGGCACCTGCCGCACCTGGCCGAGCTGGCCTCCCACCTGCTGGCCACCACGGAAAAGGTGCGCATCGCCATCCAGAACGGCGGGCTGATGCGCCTGGACTGCCCGACCCTGCCCACGCACAGCGCCGAGCTGCGCTGGTACCTGACGCCGCTGCAACTGCAGATCATCGCCGGGCGGGCCTGAGCCGCCCGGGCTTGCCACGCGGGCCGCATCGGGCCATGATGCCGCCCATCCATCCCCCACGGAGAAACGCCCACGATGTTCCTGGACTGGTTGCTGCTCGTGACGGGTCTGGCCGTCCTCCTGGCCGGTGCCGAGATGCTGGTGCGCGGGGCCTCGCGCCTGGCGCTGGCCGCCGGGATCCCGCCGCTGGTCACGGGCCTGACGGTGGTCGCCTTCGGGACCAGCGCCCCGGAGTTGTGCGTGGGCCTGGGCGCGGCGCTGAGGGGCAGTTTCGCCCTGGCCTCGGGCAACGTGGTCGGCAGCAATATCTTCAACGTCTTCGCCGTGCTCGGCATCTCGGCCTGCATCGCGCCCCTGGCGGTGGAGCGCGAGGCCGTGCGCCTGGACGTGCCCGCGATGCTCACGGCCACGGTGCTCTGCTGGCTGGCCCTGGCCGACGGCGAGCTGGCCGCCTGGGAAGCCGGGCTGCTGCTGGCCGCCATGCTGCCCTACACCCTGATCCTGCTGCGCCGGGCGCGGGCGGACAAGGGCGGGGACGCGGCGGGGGCGGCGCCCGTGGGCGAGGCACCAGGACAAACGGACGCCGCCGCCGAGCGCCCCACGCGGCGCAGCCTGACGCTCTCGGCCCTGGCGGCCGTGGCAGGCGGGGTGCTGCTGGCGCTCGGCGCGGACGGGTTCGTGGGCGCGGCCTCGCGCATCGCGGCGGACATGGGTGTGTCCGAGGCGCTCATCGGGGCCACGGTGGCCGCCGCCGGAACCTCCCTGCCCGAGCTGGCGACCTCGGCCCTGGCGGCCTTCAAGGGCCAGCGCGACCTGGCCGTGGGCAACGTCCTGGGCAGCAACATCTTCAACATCTTCATCGTGTTGGGCGCCGCCGGGCTGGCCGCCCCGGCGGGCACGGCCAGCCTGCCGCCGCAGATGGCCCTGGACCTGCCGGTGATGGCGGCGGCGGCGTTTCTCTGCGTGCCGGTGTTCGTCACCGGCTCGCGCATCACGCGCGGCGAGGGGCTGCTGTTCCTGGCCTATTTCGCGGTCTACCTCGCGGCGCGCATCGCCCTGGACCTGGGCCTGCCCTGGGGCCTGGCGGCCAGCGAACACGCCCTGCCCGCGACCCTCACGGCCACGGGTCTGGTCTACGCCCTGTCCCTGGGCCGCACGGCGCTGCGCCTGGGCCGCCAGGGCGGGGGCGTGGCGCTGACGGCGGTGCGCAAGGCGGCGGTGCTTGTGGCGGGAGTCACGGTGCTGCTGGCGGGCGTGGTGATGCTGGTCACGCCCGGCCCGGGCCTGGCGGCCATCGTCCTGGGGCTGGTGATCCTGGCCACGGAGTTCATGTGGGCCAAGCTGCTGCTGGCCAAGGCCAAGGAACGGTTTTCCAGGGTGGCGGAGCAGGTCAAAAACGGCCTCAAGCACCGAGGCGACTAGCCCCGCCCGCCCCAGCCGGCGCCCGGTGCCCGGCGCGGGGCGCGCCCGGCGCCTCGGGAAGCGCCAAAAGCAATACCCTGAAATTCAAGCGTTAAAATTTTGTCTCGACTTTCTTTTGACTGTCGGAACCCTCGCCGCGCGGCCCGAGGTCCGCGCCTGACGGCCTGATTTATCAAGACGATTTCCAGATTTTTTCTCGCAACCCGCCCGCAAGCCCCGGTTGCCGGGGCCGGACGCGAGACGGCCGTCGCGCCGCGAGGGCGTGACGCAAGGGACGGCCCAGGCAGGCTAGCGGAAGCGAAGATTGCCCGGCGGTGGGGCGATGCGCTGCGGCGAGGCGGGGGGAAGCGGACAAAGCGGGCGAGGAGATGGC
>CAYUIN010000370.1:0-3556 GCA_964444695.1 uncultured Desulfocurvus sp. | reverse complement strand
TCGGTGCAGGGCGTCTCGCCCAGGCCGTGGCCCACGGCCTTGTCCGCGATCTGGTGCTCCAGGATGCCCACCAGCACGCCGGTCTCGATGTCGATGATCGGCGCGGCCTTGAGGCCGTAGCGGGTCATGATCTCCTGGGCCTCGGCGGTGGTCATGTCGCGCTCCACCACCACGGGCGAGCGGGACATGATCTCGCGCACCTCGTGCTTGGGGTGGATGTGGGCGCTCAAAAGGCCGAAGAGCTGGTTCTTGATCTCGGACAGGGTCAGGTCCTTGATGCTGGCCGAGGCCGCCGAGGCGTGCCCGCCGCCGCCGAAGGAGACGCAGATCTGCCCGACGTCCACCTCCGGGCTCTTGGAGCGCGCCACCAGGTGCACCCGGTCGCCCATGCGCCCCAGGGCGAACAGCACCCGGATGTTCTCCATGTCCATGAGCTTGTGCGCCAACAGCGCGAAATCGCTGACGTAGTCCTCTGTGCTGATCTCCGTGAGCACGACCTGCACGCCCCGGAACTCGTGGGTGTGGGCGGATTCGAGCATGGCGTTGAGCAGCGAGACCTGCTCGGCGGAGAGGTCGCGGGTGATCAGCTCGGAGATGACCGTGACGTCCATGCCCTGGCCCAGCAGCCAGGCGGCTGCCTGGAAGTCCTGCGGGGTGGTGGAGTTGAAGGTGAACGAGCCCGTGTCCTCGAAGATGCCCAGGCCGATGATGGTCGCCTCGTCGGGCTCCAGGCGCAGGTTCCGGGCCATCATCTCGTGGGTCAGGATGGTGGCCGTGGAGCCCCAGTCCACGACCCTGCCCTGGACGGGGACCACGTCGTCCTCGGTGTCCGGGTGGTGGTCGTAGGCGTGGATGGCCAGGTCCGGGTTGTCGAAGACCTGGGCCACGTGCGGCACGCGGCCCTTCTGGCGGGTGTCGACCATGACCAGGGTCCGCACCGTGGCCAGGTCGATCTCCTTCACGCTCTGGAAGTTGAACATGTACATGGCGCTTTGGATGTAGAAGTTGCGCAGGTTCTTCTCCTGTGAGCCGGGGAAGACCAGCACGGCGCCGGGGTACAGGCGGCTGGCCGCGATCATCGCCGCCAGCGCGTCGAAATCCGCGTTGGAGTGGGAGGTGATGATCAGCGGGGCAGGGCGCTTTTCTTGCGGTTTCATGAGGATATGTACGTCGTGTGTTGTCGTTTTCGGGCCGTGGCCGGGCTCAGGCCCCGGCGCGCGGGTGCATGCCCGAGCGGGGGTGGTGCTCGCGGTGGATGCGCGCCAGCCGTCCGGACTGGACGTGGGTGTAGATCTCCGTGGCCGCGATGTCCGCGTGGCCCAGCAGCAGCTGGACCGTGCGCAGGTCCGCCCCGCCTTCGAGCAGGTGCGTGGCGAAGCTGTGCCGGAAGGTGTGCGGCGAGACGTGGCGGGTCACGCCCGCCTGCGCCGCGTAGCGCCGGATGAGCTTCCACACCGCCTGGCGCGACAGGCCCTTGCCGGAGCGGTTCAGGAACACGAGGTTCTGGACCGGTTTAAATTGGCCGCGCCAGGATTGCAAATAATTCTGCAGGAAACGCTGGGCCTCGTAGTGGATGGGCACCAGCCGCTCCTTGGAGCCCTTGCCGAAGACCTTGAGCAGGCCCGTCTGGGCGTCGAAGTCGAAGGGCGAGAGCGAGACCAGCTCGGACACGCGCAGCCCGGCGGCGTAGAGCAGTTCGAGCATGGTCCTGTCGCGGAAGCCCAGGCGGTCCGTGAGGTCCGGCGCGTCCAGGATGGCGGCGATCTCGTCCTGGGACAGGACGTCGGGCAGCTTCTTGGGCAGCTTGGGATTTTCCAGGAATTCCGCCGGGTCCGAGGGCATCAGCCGCTCGTCCGCCAGCCAGGCGAACAGCCCGCGCAGGCTGGACAGGTGCCGCGCCAGGCTGCGGCTGGCCAGGCCCCGGCGGCGCAGGTGGAACAGGTACAGGGACAGGTCCTGCGGCCCCAGGCCCTCCAGCCCGGCGCCCTTGTCGCGCAAAAAGCCCAGGAATTCCCGCAGGTCCGAGGTGTAGGCCTCGAGGCTTTTTTCGGACAAGCCGCGCACGGCGAGCAGGTGCATCAGGTAGCGGTCCAGCCAGGGATGGGCCGGGGGCGCGGGCGGGGCGGGGGAGGCGGCGGATTCGGTCACGCTGTGGGGGCTCCTGGGGCTGTGGTGCACGGGCCACGGTACACGCGCGGGCCCGGGCTTACAAGGCCGGACGTTGACAGCCGCAGGCCGCGCGGATAGGTTGGGCGGGCCTGCCTGAAACAATCGGACCGCTGTGTCCGTATCGTAAATTCCCCCCAAAGGAGTGGATCACTGTGCCCGACTTCAAGCTAGCCAAGCGTGTGGCCGAGCTGCCTCCGTACCTGTTCGCCGAGATCGACCGCGTCAAGAAGGAGGTCGCCTCCCGTGGCGTGGACATCATCAGCCTGGGCATCGGCGACCCGGACCTGCCGACCCCGGAGTTCATCATCGAGGCCCTGTACGAGGCCGCCAAGAACCCCGCCAACCACCGCTATCCGGACTACGAGGGCCTGCCGGCCTTCCGCAAGGCCGTGTGCGCCTGGTACGCCGAGCGCTTCGGCGTCACGGACCTGGACGAGGCCCGCGAGGTGGTCAGCCTCATCGGCTCCAAGGAAGGCATCGCGCACTTCCCCCTGGCCTTCACCGACCCCGGCGACCTGAACCTGGTCTGCTCGCCGAACTACCCCGTGTATCCCATCGCCACGCGCTTTGCGGGCGGCGAGGTGGAGTTCGTGCCGCTGACCGAGGACAACGGCTTCCTGCCCGACCTGGACGCCATCTCCGACGCCACCTGGGACAAGGCCAAGTCCATCTACCTGAACTACCCGAACAACCCCACGGCGGCCATGGCCGACCGGGCGTTCTTCGAAAAGCTCATCGCCAAGTGCCGCGAGACGAACACCATCGTGGTCCACGACGCGGCGTATACCGAGCTGTATTTCGACGACAACAACAAGCCCCTGTCCATCCTGGAGATTCCCGGCGCCAAGGACGTGGCCATCGAGTTCCACTCGCTGTCCAAGACCTACAACATGACCGGCTGGCGCGTGGGCATGGCCGTGGGCAACGCGACGCTCACCGGGGGCCTGGGCAAGATCAAGACCAACGTCGACTCCGGCATCTTCCAGGCCGTGCAGCAGGCGGGCATCGCCGCCATGAAGCACGGCGAGCCGCACGTGGCGGGCTTCCGCGAGGTCTACCGCGAGCGCCGCGACGCCGTGGTGTCCGCCCTGCACAAGGCGGGCATCGAGTGTCCGGTGCCGGAGGCCACGGTCTACGTCTGGGCCAAGGTGCCCCAGGGCCAGACCTCGGCGGGCTTCGTGTCCCGGGTGCTGCAGGAGACCGGCGTGGTCCTGACCCCGGGCAACGGCTTCGGCGGCCCCGGCGAAGGCTATTTCCGCATCTCCCTGACCGTGCCCACCGCGCGCCTCGAGGAGGCGGTATCCCGCATCGCGGCCCTGTAGCGGCGTACGTCTGCCTGGGGTCCAACCTGGGCGACACGGCGGCCAACCTGGCCCGGGCGCTGGAG